>NZ_WUJP01000808.1 GCF_009806515.1 Geminicoccus flavidas
CTCCGAGTCGCCGCCGAGGTCCTGGCCGGCATGGCCGCCTATGCCGCTGCCATCATGCTCCTCGCCCGGAGCAGCCTGCGCCTGCTCACCCGGCTGGCACGGCGCTAGCCGGCCGGCCCACCGCCTGGAGCAGGCCGTCCACCCCGGCCTCGACCGCGGCCACACAGCGCGCCACCGCCGCCTGCTGCGGGGCGGCGCCAGCCAGCGCGGCATCGAGGAGCGCGTCCAGGCGGGCCGCCGCGTCGCCGTTGACCAGCTGGCGGACATCGACCACCCGCTCGCCGATGCCCAGCAACTCGGCAAAGCCGTTGAACTTCGGGTTGTAGCCCAGCCCCACCAGCGGCACGCCCATGCCGGCCGCCAGGATCAAGGGATGCATCCGCCCGCCCAGGAAGGCCTGGCACAGGCCGGTGCAGGCCTTGAGCAGTCGGGCGTCGGCGATCGGCAGCACTGTGGCGGCGTCGCCATGGCGCATCTGCGCCGCGATCTTGCCGGCCAGCACGTCGTCCGCCTCGGACGGCGCGCAATAGGTGGGCAGGAACAGGACTCGGACGTTCAGCCGCTCCACCTGCCGGTCGAGCCGCGCCGCGATCCGCTCGATCAGGATCTGCCCCTCCGGCCCGGCCTGCGGGTCGGCGATGCCCAGGTGCTTGGCGAACTTGCGCGGGATCAGCCGGGCCTTGGGCGGGAACCAGCGGCGCACCGCCACGCCCAGGATCGGCCGGTGGTCCAAGGGCAGCCCGGCCGCGGCCAGGGCCGCCTTGGCCTGGTCGCGGCTGGCCGGCTCCAGGCAGATCGCCGGGTCCGGGACCAGCCGCACCTCCTTGTCCGACAGGGCCTGGGCCACCTTCTGCGCCACCGGGTCGCGCACGCTCACAAACCGCATCGCCCGGAAGGTCGCTCGGGCCGCGAGCCTGCTGGTCGAATGGTCGAGCGGGCCCACGCCCAGCGCGAAGCCCGCGACCTCGGCACCCGCCGCGCGGGCCGCCAGTGCCCGGACGGCCCAGTAGGGCATCTTCAGCAGGCTGTCGTCGTCCTGGAACAGCCCGCCCCCGCCGATCAGGACGAGATCGGCCTCCCGCATCGCACGGAGTTGGGCTGCGGGTGCCGCCTTGGGCACTGCCGCCACCCCGAGCTCGCGGGCGACCTCGTCCGGCCGGTCCGTCACCACGGTGATGCGCGCATCGGGCAGCCGCTGGCGCAGCAGCATGCAGGTGGCGGTCCGGATCGCCTGGTCGCCGATATTGCCGTCGGCATCCCCTGCCAAAATCAGAATCCGCAAGCCTTCACTCCCGATGCGATGGCGTCGCGGCCTTATGCAGAAGGCAGCGCGAGACGCCTAGCGGTTGTGCGTGAACCGCGCGCCATTGTCCCGTCTGCCTCATCCCTCCCTCGACGCGCGCATCCAGCTGATGCAGTAATGTATCCTGACTTTCGTGGTCGAAGTACTGCTTCCGGAAATAAATTTCCGGATATACAACCTGCCAGGTGGGGACACATGCAAGACGTCACACCAGTCTTTGACGACTGCGCTCCGATCTTCATCCTCGGCTCGACCAGATCCGGTACCACGCTGACCCGCTCGATCCTGAGCGCCCACCCCGACATCGCCATCGCGGATGGCTTCCACTACTGGGTCGAGGTGGCCAACTTCCGCAAGGCAGTTCCCGACCTGCGGGCATCGGGCGCGCTCGACCGGTTCTTTGCCCTGCTGGAAACGGCCCGGCACCATGTGCACATCGCCGATCTGGGCCCGGAACTCGCCGAGGTGCGCGCCCGGCTGGCAGAGGATCCCGATCCCAGTGGGGCCAAGTATTTCCGGCTGGCGATGGAGACCTATGCGAAGCACCGCGGCGCCACCCGGTTCGGCGAGAAGACGTCCGCCAACATCCGCTACCTGCGCGAGATCCAGGAGATGTTCCCGCGGGCGAAGATCCTGCACCTCGTCCGCGACCCGCGCGCGGTGGTGGCCTCGCACCTGAACGTGCCCTGGGCATCCCGCGACGTGATCTCGCTGGCGCTGAAGTGGAAGCTCGCAGTGCGCACCTTCCTGGACTTCCAGAAGGCCGGGCCGCGCTACCCCGGCAACCTCATGGAGGTGCGCTACGAGGAGCTGGTGCGCGAGCCGGAGACGATGATCCGGCGGATCTGCGCGTTCGTGGACGTGCCGTTCGACCCGCGCATGCTGGCGCACCAGGAGCATTCCGGCATCAAGGTGAGCGCCCTGCCCTGGAAGATCGGGGTGACGCGCGCCATCAACGAGGGCGCGGTAGCACGCTGGCAGAAGGAACTGCCGGGCCCGCGGCTGGCCCTGATCCAGTGGCTGCTGGCGCCTGAGATGCGCCACTATGGCTACCAGCCCCTGCCCATTTCGGCCGCGGACCGGCGCCAGGTACCGGCCCAGGCCGCCCGGGAACTGCGGCTGTGGCTGGAGTACAAGCGCCGCCAGCGCGCCGAGCGGCAGGCGAGTGGCCCGCAATATTACGACGATGCCGGCATCTACCGGCTGGTCCTGCGCCGGATGCTGGCCGTCCTGCGCCCGGGCCCCGGCCCGGGTAGCCGGCCGGAGGCGGCCGCGCTGCCCCACGGGGAGGTCCGCCCGCCCCGGGCATGAGGCGGTTGACCCCGACATCTGACATGTTAGAGATCCGGCCGAGACCGATTACAGGTCGATGATCGGGGAAGTTGCCAATGATCCGCAGTGCCCTCCTGGGCGGCGTCGCTGCCGCATGTCTCGCCACGCCTGCCCTTGCCTGCGAGGACGCCGACCGGGTCCCGCTGACTTGGTCGACGATTGCCGGCTTCTACACCGATGCCATGGCCGATCTGGTGGCCGGCTTCGAGGCCACGCACTGCGCCAAGGTCAACATCGTCAACATCGACAACTCGCAGCTCTACAATAAGCAGGTCATCGAGATGGTGGGCGCCACCGGCGCCTATGACATCGTCACGCTCGAGACCTCTGAGAAGGCCGACTTCGCCGAGAACGGCTTCATCCTGCCGATGACCGACTATCTCGCGGACAAGCAGGAGCTGGTGGACGACGTGGCGCCGGTGCTGGCGACCATGACCACCCGCTACAACGGCGACATCTGGGGCCTACCCTACTACACCTACACCGCGGGCATCATCTATCGCGCCGACCTGTTCGAGGACGCGGGCGAAAAGGAGGCCTTCAAGGCCAAATACGGCTACGACCTGGCCGTGCCGACCGACTGGAAGCAGCACCGAGACATCGCCGAGTTCTTCACCCGCAAGGCTGGCGAGACGCTTAAGGGCGAGACGCTCACCAAGGACTTCTATGGCGTTGGGCTGATGGCCGGCCCCTTCCCCGAGATCCAGGACGAACTGTCCGGACCGATCTGGGGCGCTGGCGCCGACTGGCTGGACGACGAGGGCAATGTCCAGACCGAAGCCGTCGAGAAGGCGCTCACCGACTATATCGAGTTGCTGAAGTTCGCGCCGCCCGCCGCCCTGACCGTCACCTATGACGGGGTGATGAACCAGATGAAGGACGGCCAGATTGCCATGACCCACGGGTTCTTCCTGGACCAGTGGCCGAACGCGGTGACCACCGAGGAGTCCGTGCCCGGGGCGAAGATGGGTGTGGCCGAGGCGCCGGGGAAGAAGGCCTATATCGGCGGCTTCCTCCTGGCCGTGGCGGAGAGCTCGGCCCATCCCGAGGAGGCCATGGACTTCGTGGCCTATATCGGCGGGCCCGAGGCGCAGAAGAAGTTCGCGGCCGCGGGCGGCACCACCACGCTCACCAGCGTGCTGAACGATCCCGAACTGACCAAACCGGAGAACCGGGCCAAGACCGGCCATTTCGGCACGCTGCTGCAGATCTTCCAGTCGATGGACGGGTTCCAGTCCAACCTGTTCAACACCCCCTATGGGGCCAAGATCTACAACACCATGCAGATCCCGCTGCAGGCCGCCGCGGCCGGGCAGATCACGCCCGCCGAGGCGGCGACCCGGCTGACCGACGAGGTCGCCAAGATCTGCGGCGGGCCCTGCCCGATCGCTAAGGACGGCGACTGAGCCGCTGCCCGCCGGGCTTTCCCGGCGGGCGCCTTCCTCCCCTTCCTCTTTTTCTCCCCACCGGAGGACGACGCCCATGGCGGCGACCTATGCCACGGCAGGAACCGGCCGGCCCACCCATGTCGCCCGCGGCGGCGGCATGTCCGACCGCGCCTTCGCCTGGGCGCTGATCGCCCCCGCTATGGCGATCATCCTGGTGTTCGCCCTGGTCCCGCTCGGCTACGCGGTGATGGTGTCGTTCCGCATGGCCGACCTCACCCGCGGTGGCCTGCGCGAGTTCGTCGGCCTCGACAACTACCGCACCGTGCTGTTCGACCAGTCCTTCTGGGAATCGATCGCGGTCACGCTGAAGTTCACGGTGGCGGCGGTCGGCCTGGAGATGATCCTGGGCATCGCCATCGCCTTCCTCCTGCACGGCGCCACCCACGGCAAGACGATCGTCCGCTCGATCCTGATCCTGCCGCTGGCCACTGCCCCAGCCGTCACCGGCCTGTTCTGGCGCAACCTCTACGACCCCCAGTTCGGCGTCATCAACTGGCTGCTGGGCTCGCTCGGCCTGCCCGAGCCCAACTGGCTGGGCGACATCGATATCGCGCTGTGGTCCGTCGTCCTGTTCGACGTCTGGCAGTGGACCCCATTCGTGGCGTTGATAGCGCTCGCTGGCCTGTCCAGCCTCCCGCGCGAGCCGTTCGAGGCCGCCGAGTTGGACGGCGCCTCCACCTGGCGGGTGCTGCGCGTCCTGACCTTCCCGATGCTGGCGCCCGTCCTGTTCCTGGTGCTGATCCTGCGCACCATCGACAGCCTGCGCCTCTACGACGCCGTGGCGGTGCTGACGAGAGGCGGCCCCGGCACGGTCACCGAGACCATGACCTTCTACCTGTTCCGCACCGGGCTGAAGCTGTTCCGCATGGACTACGCGTCCACCATGGCGATCTTCTTCCTCTACGCGCTCCTGGTCGCCAGCGTCTTCGCGCTCCGCCCGCTGCTCAGGCAGTTCACCGAACGCGCCCAGGCGCAGAACTGAGGACCGGCCGATGCTCCAGCGCCCTGTCCATCCCGCGTTTTCGACCCTGCGCTACGCGCTGATCCTGCTGGTCGTCCTGTTCGCGGCCTTCCCGATCTTCTGGATGATCCTGACCTCGTTCAAGCCGCCGGGCGACATCATGGTGTCCCCGCCGCGCCTGTTCTTCACGCCCACGCTCGACAACTATGTCCATGCGATCGTGGACAAGGACTTTTTGCGCTACGTCACCAACACGCTGATCGTGTCGGTGATCTCCACCCTGTTCGTGGTCGTGCTGGGCTCACTCGCCGCTTATTCCTTCGCCCGCTACAATACCGGTGACGGCCACATCCTGTTCTTCATCCTGTCCACCAAGATGTTCCCTGCCATCGCGGTGGTGCTGCCCTACTTTTTGATCTTCCGCGACATCGGCCGCACCGGCATCGGCCAGTTCCTCCAGATCGGCCTGGACAAGCCGGGGGCGCTCATCATCAGCTACACGATGTTCAACCTGCCGTTCGCCATCTGGCTGCTGGTCTCCTTCTTCCAGGACATCCCCAGGGAGCTCGAGGACTCCGCCCGGCTGGACGGCCTGTCCCGGCTCAAGGTGCTGCGCAAGGTCGTGCTGCCGCTGGCCGCCCCCGGCATCGCGGTCACCGCGATCTTCACCCTGATCTTCTGCTGGAACGAGTTCCTGTTCGCCTACATCCTGACCCGCAAGACCTGGAGCACGGTCACGGTCGGCGTGGAGAGCTTCTTCACCCTCCAGGGCATCCTCTGGGGCCCCGTCGCCGCCGCCGCGACCCTGGCCGTCCTGCCCATGCTCCTGTTCGTCCTGGCCATGCAGCGCTGGATGGTCCGCGGGCTCACCTTCGGTGCCGTGAGGGGCTGAGACCATGACCTTCAGCCAAGCTTGGGACGCCGGCTTCATGGCCGTCCTGATCTTCCTCGGCACCGTGTTCGCCTGGCTGGGCCTGGTCGAGCCGGTGATCGGGAAGGGCCTCCTCTCGACGGTGCTGATGACGCTGGTGGCCCTGGCCTTGGGCGGCGCCTTCGTCGCTCACCGCAAGCGCCAGGCCCGAAAGCTCCTGGAGAGCGTGCGATGATCGAGCTGAAGAACGTCACCAGGCGCTTCGGCCTCACGACCTTGGCGATCAAGGGCCTCGACCTGACCGTGCAGGACCGCGAGTTCCTGGTCCTCTACGGGCCCGCCGGTGCCGGCAAGAGCACCACGCTCAAGATGATCGCCGGCATCGTCCGCCCGACCTCCGGCGACATCCTGCGGGACGGCGTCTCGCTCCTGGGCGTGCCGCCCGAGCGCCGCGACATGGCGATGTGCTTCGAGAACTACGCCCTCTACTCGCACCTGTCGGTGTTCGAGAACCTGGCCTTCCCGCTGCGCGCCAGGGGTGTGGCGGATCGGGAGATCCAGGCCAAGGTCACCAAGATCGCCGAGACGCTGGGGATCCCACATCTCCTGGAGCGCCGTCCGGGCTTCCTGTCCGGCGGCCAACGCCAGCGCGTCGCGCTCGGCCGCGCCATCATCCGCCCGGCCAGCACCTATCTCCTGGACGAGCCGATCGGCCATCTGGACGCCAAGCTGCGCCACCGGATGCGCGCCGAGCTAAAGGGCATGGCCCGCGACCTCGCCTCCACCATCGTGCTGACCACCACCTCCTCGCGCGAGGCGCTGGCGCTGGGCGACCGGATCGCCGTGCTCGACCAGGGCGTGCTCCAGCAGCTCGGCACGCCTGAGGAGATCTACCACCGCCCGGTCAATGAGTTCGTGGCCTCCTTCGTCGGCGAGCCGCCAATGAGCTTCCTGGACGCGACCGCGGAGCGGGAGGGCGGCCAGACAGCGCTGCGCCTGCGCTCCGGCCACCGCCTGCCGGTCGGCCCCGGCTGGGCGGCGCCACTGCGCGACCCGACCTGCCGCCTTGGAGTGCGCGCTGCCGAGCTGTCGATCGCCGATACCGCGGATGACCGCCATGCCGTGCCCGTCACGGTCGACCAGGTGGAACTGCTGGGCCATGTCCGGGTCGTGCGTCTGAGCCTGGGCCAGGAGCTGGTCGCGGTGGTGGTCCCGCCCGAGCGCCAGCTCGCACCCGGCCAGCCGCTCTGGCTGGCGATCGACCCTGCCCGCCTGCACGTCTTCCAGGACGGCCGGGCGGTCAGCCATCCCGCCATGCCCACCGTCCATTGAGCGAGGCCTGAACCCCATGGCATCGATCCAGGCCGAAAGGCTGGTGAAGCGCTACAACCCGGGTGCCCCGCCCGCGGTGACCGGCATCGACTTCGAGATCGCGGACGGCGAGTTCGTCGCGATCCTGGGCCCGTCGGGCTGCGGCAAGAGCTCCACCATGCGGATGATCGCGGGCCTGGAGACGATCACCGAGGGCACCATCCGCTTCGACGGCAAGCTGGTGAACGAGGTGCGGGCGCGCGAGCGCAAAGTCGCCATGTCGTTCGAATCCTACGCGCTCTACCCAACCATCAGCGTCTACGAGAACATCGCCTTCCCACTGCGCTGCCGGGGCGAGTCGAGCGTGGAGATCGACCGCCAGGTCCGGCAGATCGCCGAGACCATGGAGTTGGCCCCGCTGCTGGGTCGCCGCACCAAGGAGCTGTCGTCCGGTCAGGCGCAGCGGGTGGGCCTCGCCCGGGCACTCATCCGCCGGCCGACCGTGTTCCTCCTGGACGAGCCGATCTCGCACCTCGACACCCGCCAGCGCTACCGGATGCGCCAGTTCATCAAGTCGATCCATCGCGACTTCAGGACGACGATGATCTACGTGACCCATGACCAGGAAGAGGCCATGGCGCTGGCGGACCGGATCATCGTCATGAGCCATGGCGACATCCAACAGATCGGCACGCCCGAGGAGATCTACGAGCGGCCGGTCAATGCCTTCGTGGCCGGTTTCGTGGGCGAGCCGCCGATCAACTTCATCGACGGCGAGGTGCTCGTGCAGGACGGCGAGTTCCACTTCGCGACCGCCGGCCAGTCATTCCTCCTGCCGCACAAGGTCCAGGCGACGCCCGGGCGGATGCGCCTGGCCGTCCGCCCCGCTTGGCTGAGCCTGGGCAGTGAGGCCGACCACCACCTGCGCGCCACCCATTTCGTCACCGAGCGCCTGCAGGACCACAACATCCTGGTGGTCGATGTCGGCCGCACCCGCGTCACCCTGCTGACTGACCCGACGGTCGTGCCGCAGGACGGCCAGAACCTGTATCTCAGGCTCGATCCCGATCGTATCCTCCTCTACCCACCGGACCGCAGCCAGGTGGCTGCGGACGATGACGACTCGTGAGTTTGGAAAGGCGCAATCAGGTGGCCGGCGAATATGACTATATCGTGGTGGGCGGCGGCAGCTCGGGCTGCGTGACGGCAGGCCGCCTCGTGAAGGACCATGGTGCCAGGGTGCTCGTGCTGGAAGCCGGGCCCAGCGACCGCAATCCCCTGGTCAGCATGCCGGCCGGCTTCATCAAGATGCTCGGCGTCGACAAGTTCATGTGGTTCTACGAGACCGAGAAGCAGGAGCGCCTGGGCGGCCGTGCGCCGATCATCCCGCAGGGCCGGATCGTGGGCGGCGGCAGCTCGGTCAACGCCATGATCTATATCCGCGGCAACCCGGCCGACTACGAGCCGTGGGACGAGGCGTCCGACGGCGCCGGCTGGGCCTACCGCAACATCGTGGCGCACATGCGCCGGATGGAAGGCAACCAGCGCCTGCACAACGCGCTGCATGGCGTGTCCGGCCCGCTCAAGGTCTCCGACCCGGTCCATACCTGCGAGGCCAGCCGCGCCTTCGTCCGCGCCGCGCAGGGGGCTGGCATCCCCTACAGCCACGACTTCAACGGCCAGCGGCAGACCGGCATCGGCTTCTACCAGACCACCACCTATCAGGGCCGCCGCTGCTCGGCCGCCAACGCCTTCCTCGATCCGGTCCGCAGCAATCCCAAGCTGACCCTCGAGACCGGCGTGCTGGTCAACCGGATCGTGCTGGAAGGCAAGCGGGCAGTCGGCGTCGAGTATGTCCGCAACGGCCAGACCGTGCAGGCTCGGGCGAAGCAGGAGGTGATCCTGTGCGCCGGCGCCATCGCCACGCCCAAGCTCCTGATGCTCTCCGGCATCGGGCCGGAAGCGGAACTGAAGCGTCACGGCATCGCGCTGCAGCACCGCCTGGAGGGTGTGGGCGCCAACTTCCAGGACCATCACGAGGTCCCGGTCATCGCCATGACCAACGGCGCCTATGGCTACCACAAGCAGGACGTAGGCTTCGCCAAGTACCGAAACGGCCTGCAGTACCTCCTGTTCAAGTCCGGCCCTGTCGCTTCCCACGGCGTGGAGGCCGGCGGCTTCTACAATCCGGAGGACATGGACGCCGATCCGACCATCCAGCTCTTCTGCGTGCCGGCGGTGTTCCTGGACAAGGACATCACCGACATCCAGCCGGACCACGGCATCACAGTCAATTCCTGCCTGCTCCGGCCCAAGAGCCGCGGCCGGATCAGCCTGCGTTCGGCCGACCCGAACGCCCGCCCGGTGATTGAGCCCAACTATTTCGACCATCCCGACGACCTGCGCATCACGCTGGCCTCGGTGAAGTTCGTGCGCGAGATCTTCGAGACCGAGCCCCTGAAGGACATGGTGAAGAAGGTTGTGTTCCCCTCGGACGAGCTGAAGACCGACGAGGAGCTGATCGGCCACTGCAAGCGCTTCGTGAAGACCGTCTACCACCCGGCCGGCACGGCGAAGATGGGCACAGAGAAGGACCCGATGGCGGTGGTCGACCCGGAGCTGTGCGTGATCGGCCTGGAAGGCCTGCGCATCTTCGACGCCTCGATGATGCCGAACATCATGAGCGGCAACACCAACACGATCGTGCTGGCCGTGGCCGACAAGGGCGTGGCGCTGATGATGAAGGAGGAGCTGCCCGCCCCCATCGACCTGCCCAACCGTCCGCTCGCCGCCTGAGCCCAAGGGATGAGCGCCCGCCACACCGAGGTCGAGCCGATCGATCGCCCCGAGCAGCTGACGGACCTGGTGCTGGGCCGGCTGCGCCGGGACATCGTCGAGGGCGGCTTTGAGCTGGGCGAGCGCCTGTCCGAGCAGCAGCTCGCCACCCGCTACCGGGTCACCAAGGCGCCGGTGCGCTCGGCCTGCATCCGCCTGCAGAGCGAGGGCCTGGTCACGGTGGTGGCCCAGCGCGGCATCTTCGTGTTCGACCCGAGCCCCGCCGAGGTCCGCGCCCTGTGCGAGCTGCGCGTGGCCCTGGAGCTGGAGGCGGCCTCGCTCGCCCTGGTGCGCGCCAAGCTGGCGCTCGCTGATGCGCTGGGCGAGGTGATCGAGCGGATGCGCCCCTACGCCGCCGATCCCACCACCACCGCCGATCTCGGCTACCAGCGCCTGGATTCCGAATACCATCTGGCGATCCTGGAGGCGGCCCAGAGCCCGATGCTGTTGGAAGCCTACCGCTCGGTGGTCAACTGGCGCTTCTCGGCCCTGCGCACCCGCCTGGCCCGCCAGCGCGAGCATGCCGAGAACTCGTTCCGCGAGCATCTCCTGATCCGCGACGCGGTCTTGCGCGGCGACCTGCCCGAGCTCCAGGCGAGGCTCCGCCAGCATGTCGATAACACCGACCGCTACTACGCCCATCTCCTGGAGGCGCGCGCCGGGCTGGCGGCGCCGGCCTGACCGTTCTCAAC
>NZ_WUJP01000809.1 GCF_009806515.1 Geminicoccus flavidas
AAGGCCGTGGCCAAGGCGTTTCTGGCGCACGGGGCGAGCGTCACCGCCACCGGTGCCATCGCCGCCGAGGTCGAGGCCGCGGCCGGTGACCTGCCCGGTGCCGAGCGCCGGCTGCTCGACGTGCGTGACGGTGCTGCCGTGGCCGAGCTGATCGGCCACCTGCCCCGCCTGGACGTGCTGGTCACCTGCGCAGGCGTGATCCGCCGCCATGCCGAGCTGGAGCCCGACGTGTTCGCCGACGTGGTCGACATCAACCTGACCGGCACGATGCGCGCCTGCGCCGCCGCCAGGCCGCTGCTCGCCGCGACGAAGGGCTCGATCGTCACCACCGCCTCGATGCTCAGCTTCTTCGGCGGCGGCTTGGTGCCCGGCTATGCCGCGTCGAAGGGCGGTGTCGCCCAGCTCACCAAGTCGCTCGCCATTGCCTATGCCCAGGACGGCATCCGGGTGAACGCGATCGCGCCTGGCTGGATCGAGACGTCGCTCACCGGCGGCATCCAGGAGGACCCGGCGCGCTACGCCGCGATCCGCGACCGTACCGCCATGAAGCGCTGGGGTCGGCCGGACGATCTGGCCGGCGCTGTCCTGTTCCTGGCCTCCCCCGCCGCCGCCTATGTCACCGGCATCGTCCTGCCGGTGGACGGCGGCTATCTCGTCATCTGAGGAGCAAGTCCTTGCGCGCCGTCACCGTCGTCCAGCCATCCGCCGATCCGCGCGACCTGGTGGTCCAGGACGTGCCCAAGCCCGAGCCCGGCCCTCGCCAGGTCCGGGTCAGGGTCCACGCCGTCTCGCTCAACCCGGTCGACTGGAAGCTCACCGAGAGCGCCCACCCGCGCTGGCAGGTCCCCCACGTACTGGGCCTGGACGCCGCCGGGGTGATCGATGCGGTGGGCGCGGAGGTGACCGGCTGGCAGCAGGGCCAGCGCGTCGCCTGGCATGGCGACCTGTCCCGCCCGGGCGTGTTCGCCGAGTACGCGCTCGCCGACGACCATGTGCTGGCCACCGTGCCGGATGACCTCAGCTACGAGGCCGCCGCCGCTCTGCCCTGTGCCGGCATGACCGCGTACCAGGGCCTGTTCCGCAAGGCCCGCCTCGAAGCTGGCCAGACCGTGCTGGTCCAGGGCGCGTCCGGCGGCGTCGGCGGCTTCGCCGTCCAGTTGGCCAAGCGCGCCGGCGCGAACGTGATCGCGCTTTCCTCCCCGGCCAAGACCGACCGCGTCCGCCATCTGGGCGCCGACGAGGTCCTCGACTACCACGCCCCCGACCTGAAGGCGCGGGTCCGGGCGTTGACTGGCGGCTATGGCGCCGACGTGATGCTGGAGGTCGCCAAGCCCGCGGACGCCCGCAGCTCGCTGGAGCTCGTCCACTATAACGGCCACCTGATCTGCATCGACCCGCTGCCCAACATGCAGAACGTGCCGGCCTACACCTATGCCGTCTCGATCCACGAGGTGGCGCTCGGCGGCGCCTATCTGGCCGGCTACGTGCCGACCCAGCGGGACTTCGCGGTCATGCTGGCCGACCTGCTGGGGCGGGTATCCTCGGGCGAGCTGGACCCGATGATCGAGCACCGGGTCGGCCTGGACGAGATTCCCGGCTATCTTCGCCGCCTCCGCCAGGGCGAGCTTGCCGGCAAGACGGTCGCCACCCTGGTCTGATCCGCCATCCGGAGGCAGCAATGGGCGACGACCCCAACGACGAACCGGGCGAGTTCTCTTCGCCGCCCTGCTTCATGCACGAGCTGGATCCTACCTGGCTCGGCCTGCCTCCACCCGACCTCCTGCCCTGGCGCAAGGCGGAGCGCGAGCGGCTGATCAAGGCACGCCTGGCGGTTCCAGCCGCCGAGCGCGCGGTCCTGACAGAAGCGATCACCGCGCATCTGGACGAGGTAGCGGGCGACCTCGAGGGCAAGGTGGTCAGCGCCTGGTGGCCGTTCCGCGGCGAGCCGGACCTGCGTCCCTGGCTGGCCAGCGCCATCGAGCGGGGTGCTACCGCTGCCCTGCCGGTGGTCGTACAGAAGAACACGCCACTACAGTTCCGCGCCTGGCGCCCGGGCGACCGGATGGAGCGCGGCATCTGGAACATACCCATCCCGGCCGATGGCGAGACGGTGACCCCCGACCTGGTGCTGGCGCCTGTGGTTGGCTTCGACCCCGGCTGCTACCGTCTGGGCTATGGCGGCGGCTATTTCGACCGCACCCTGTCCACCTTGAGCAACTACCAGGCCATCGGCATCGGCTACGCGCTGCAAGCCATCCCCACCATCCGCCCGCAGACCCACGACATCCCGATGCAACTGGTCGTCACCGAGGCCGGCGTCATCCGCCGACCTTGACCTGCCTTCCGCAGAAGATCAGCATACCATGATCGGTCGGCATCAAGTCGAACCGGTCAGGCAGGCAGATCGTTTCGGCGGAGGCTGGGCAAATGGCGAAGTTGACCGGCACCAGCGGCAATGACCGCCTGGTCGGAACAGCGGGCCGTGACACGGTTGATGCCTTGGGCGGCAACGACAGTATCTTCGGCGGTGCCGACAACGACTTGCTCTATGGCCGCGCCGGCAATGACCGGATCTTCGGCCAGGGTGGCACCGATCTGGTCAGCGGCGGTTCCGGCGACGACCGGATCGAAGGCGGGGCCGCACGCGACCGGCTCTGGGGCGATCCCGGCAACGACACGATCCTGGGTGGCACCGGTAACGACGAGCTTTGTGGCGGCTCCGGCAACGACCTCTTGCGCGGCGAAGCCGGCAACGACCGGATCTTCGGCGACACGGGCAAC
>NZ_WUJP01000810.1 GCF_009806515.1 Geminicoccus flavidas
GACCTGATCAGCGGCGGCGACGGCCACGACACGGCCACCGGCGGCAACGACCGCGACCGGATCTGGGGCGACCTCGGCAACGACACATTGTCCGGCGAGGCCGGCAACGACGACCTATACGGCGGCCTCGGCGACGACCGGATCGACGGCGGCAGCGGCAACGACTGGATCCTGCCGGGCGGCGGGGTCGAGCGGGTCACGGGCGGCTCCGGCGACGACCGGATCGAGATGCCGGACGAGCTGGAGCCCAGGATCCATGGCCGGATGATCCTGGCTGCGGGCTCGGGCAACGACGTGGGCGTCGGCGGCATCGACGGCGACCAGATGGACGGCGAGGCCGGCAACGACCGCCTGATCGCCGGCTTCGGCGCCGACCAGCTCCAGGGCGGCTCCGGCAACGACCAGCTCTGGGGCGACGACCATGACGACCGCCTCCAGGGTGGTGCCGGCGATGACGCGCTCCATGGCGGGGCCGGCGCCGACCTCCTGACCGGCAACGCCGGCAAGGACCTGTTCGCCTTCGACATGACCGACATCGACGGCCTGTACGACATCCCCGGGATGCACGACTTGTTCCTGGAGGACGTCGTCACCGACTTCACCCGGGGCGAGGACCGTCTGCATTTCAGCGTCCAGGTCACTTACGGCATCGACGACACCGTGTCCTATACCAGCCTCACCTTCGCAGAACTCGATTCCGATGGCAGCGGCACCGTCACCGCCGCCGATGAGGCCGTCTCGGTCACCGCCTTCACTCTGAACGGCGTCACCCGCCAGTCCATGGTGATCGACGCCGGCGAACTCGAACTTGGCTGGTCCGTCAGCGGCACCGTCACCCTATTCGGCGTCACCAGCCTCGGGAAGGCGGACCTGCTGGAATAGGGCTGTTAGTGGTCTGGTTGGAGGTCGGCTCACAGTTTGGACAAAGCGGGCGACTTCTGGTGTCCCTTATCGCCCTGCCCGCCGGAACCTCCTTCTTGTCGGGAGCGGCGAACGCCGGCTGCTCTCTAGCCATCTCGATCACTCTGCCAGTCACGAAAGCGAAGGTGCCGCAACGCCACATCGCAGAGCATCCTTGACATGGACAGAAGATTAATGTTGCGCAATCAGTCGGACTATGAAAGTGATATCACTTGGATCACCGATGATCGGTGCGCGACGTATGCCATGGCATGCAGTCGCTGTGTCTGCGTCAGCATAAATTGACCAGTATTGATCACGGTGCTGCAAGTCAATTGTCATCTGATATTGCGAGGTGGATCATGCCGACTTTCATCGGAACATCGAGAGATGATCGTCTCACTGGCACGGCATCTAAGGACACGATGTACGGCAGAGGCGGCAACGATGCTCTGTTTGGTGGCGGCAACAGCGATGTCGTCTTTGGTGAGGACGGCAACGACCGCATCTGGGGCCAGGACGGAGACGATCGGCTGTATGGCCAGCGCGGCAATGATCATCTCCAAGGCGGGAATGGCCAGGACCGCCTGTGGGGCGACATCGGCAACGACACGCTGCTCGGTGACGCCGGCAACGACGAGTTCCATGGCGGCGCCGGCAATGACGGGATCGGCATGGAGATCCGGGATGGCGAGATCTTTGGCTTTGCCATGGAGAGTGGTGACGACATTGCCTGGGGCGGCAGTGGTGACGACTGGATCCATGGCGGCCTGGGCAATGATCTCCTGCGTGGCGAAGCCGGCCGTGACGTCATCTATGGTGGCCATGGCACCGATCTGATCAGCGGTGGCGACGGCAACGACACCCTGCTCGGTGGTGGCCAGACCGGGGACGGCAGCCCCTATCGTGACCGGATCTGGGGTGATGCCGGCGACGACTTCATCTGGGGCAACGACGTCAACGACGACCTGTATGGCGGCATCGGCAACGACGACGTTTCCGGCTGGGGCGGCAATGATCGCCTCTGGGGCGATGCCGGCAATGACCTGATGGATGGGGGCGACGGAAGAGACGTCCTCTATGGTGGTGATGGCAATGACCATCTGACCGGTGGGGCAGGCAACGATACCCTCTATGGTGGCAACGGCAACGATACCTTCGAGGCAAGCAGGAAGGGTCTCTACGCCCACAACACCGAATCGGGCGACAACGTCTTCCATGGTCAAGGCGGCAAAGACCTGTTCGTCTACCAGACAACCACGATCCATTCAGAAGCTGATGGCACTGAGTATTTCGGCGCCGGCGACAACATCATCGCTGATTTCACAAGAGGACAAGACCGATTGCTGCTGAAGTCCTCGGAGATAAGCTACACCAGCGAAACCCAGAAAGACTTTCACGTGACGTTCAGTGGCCTGGATACGAACCGCGACGGCAAGGTGGCGGTGGGTGATGCCGGTATCTCGGTGGTGAACCTCCAGGTGGACGGGGAGACCCGCTCTTCCCTCGTCATCGATTTCAACAACATTGCTGCGGACTGGACACCCACCATTGATCTTGAGCAGAGACTGAGCCTTTTCGGCGTGACCTCGCTCGGCACGAGTGATTTTGTCTGAGGATCGCACGGCGGTCGGGCAGCATCCTTCTGGAGCCGTTAGCTCCTAAAGCCTGTTCCCATCTGCTACGTGGGGAGCAGCCGATGGGCGCCAACTTTAGGAGCTAATGAGCCCTGGCTAATCATCCACAGAAACCCACGTTCGTTTTGGATGGCACAGGCACCATCTATGTCATCACGATGGCGGAAATCAGGTGTTTTTGGTTCTTGGGGACGTTCTTTCATAGACATCTACGAACGAGAACATGGTTAAGATACGCCCTTCCAAGCAGGATGATCGCCCTGCCCTCTTCGAGATCTGGCGGAGCGCAGTCCGCGCGACTCATCATTTTCTGGCCGAACCTGACTTTCAGGCCATCGCGGTGCTGATGGCAGAACACTATCTAGCCAACACACAGTTGTGGGTTGTTGTTGATGAGCAAGATCGTCCCTTGGGCTTCATGGGGATGTCCGGTTCGCATATCGACAGCTTGTTCATCCATTCAACGCATAGAGGGAAGGGCCTTGGCACGATGATGTTCGACCATGCCAAGCGAATATCAAAAGTCTTGACAGTCGATGTAAATGAACAGAATGAACAAGCTACCGAATTCTACCGGCGGATGGGCTTCATTGACACAGGCCATTCTGATTTCGATGATGAAGGGCGGCCCTATCCACTACTACACATGAGGCTCCTGCAGGATGACCAAGTCATATAACGGTGTAGCAAGCAATTCTTGCAATGACGCTATGGAACTTGCTCTCTTGTAGGTAGTGCGTCGGCAGGCATCACTGTTGAACATGGCCAGGATCTAATAGTCTGAGTTGGTCGTCGGCTTACGGTTGGACAAAGTGGGCGAGGTAGCACCCTTAGTAGAGGAGGCTGTCATCGCTCGTGGCCTGAAGGCGCTTGCGCTTGAACTGAGGCGGCCGGACGGCGGAGCTGGCGACACTGGTCCTACGCCACAAGTGGGGCTTGGCGCTGGTAAGCGTGCTTGTGTCCCGAGCCGGAGGCCACCCATGTCGGCGTGGCCCGGGCAACTAGCTTCAACCGTCCGCCGGAGGCTCTGTGGCGCCGACGCCTTGCCCACATCGGTTGGAGGGCCTGTTCGGTGCGTCACGTTCGGGGGCACCAAGACAGAATGACGACGATACCGTGAAGCATCTGGTTGCACTCACGGTGGAAGCGATGCCGAGCAACGCCACCCACTGGAGCACGCAGTCGATCGCCAGACAGGCACGGGTGAGCCACACCACCGTGAGCCAGATCCGGCGGGCCTTTACGGCCGCACCAGGTCGGAACATTCAGGCTTTCGGCCGATCCCGCCTTCGTGGACAAGGTCCGCGACGTGGTCGGCCTGTATCTGAGCCCGCCCGACCGGGCCCTGTGCTGTGCGTCGACGAGAAACCGCAGCGTCAAGCGCTACGGCCGACGGCAGCAACCCTGCCAATGCGGCCCGGCCAGCCCGAGCACCCGATCCAAGAGGAACGGGCTGGATCCTGCTCCAGGACTCGATGCTATACTGCCCGATCGCCGTGCCGACCGGGCGGAGCACCATTGGTAGAACATGCCAATCTGCACGAACGAACCCGGGCGGACAAATTGCCTCTTAACTTCAATACCTTAGTAGGTGGCAGGCCAGCCTCCCGCCTCGGGTCCACCCACGCACACGTGACGGCCGGGCCGATCCCAGCGATGATCGCGCCCGTCTTTGGTCAGCCTGTCCGGAGCCCCTGCCTTGTCCCGTAGCGGCCGCTTCACCCATTGCGCCCATTGGGGTGCCTTCTATGCCGTGGTCGAGGACGGCCGGCTGGTCGATGCCCTGCCGTTCGAGGGCGATCCCACGCCTTCGCCGATCCTGTCCAACCTGCCGGAAGCGGTGCAGGGCCCGGCGCGTGTGCCCCAGCCCATGGTGCGCGAGGACTGGCTGAAGCGGCGCGGCGCCTCGCGGGAGACCCGCGGCACCGGGCGGTTTGTACCGGTCGGCTGGGACCAGGCGCTGGACCTGGTGGCGGAGGAGCTGGCCCGAGTGCGTGCCGAGCATGGCCCCGCCTCGGTTTATTCCGGCTCCTATGGCTGGTCGTCGGCCGGCCGCTTCCACCACGCCAAGAGCCAGCTCCAGCGCTTCATGAACCTGACCGGCGGCTCCACGGTCAGCATCCAGAACTACAGCTACGCCGCGGCCATCACCATCCTGCCCCATGTGGTCGGCAGCCTGGCCCCGGTGGGCGGGCCCCTGTCCAGCTGGGACGACCTCGCCGCCAACACCAGGCTGTTCGTCTGCTTCGGTGGCCTGCCGCTCAAGAACGCCCAGGTCGAGCCCGGCGGGATCGGCCACCACACCACCGAGACCTGGGTGCGCCGGATGCGCGAGGCCGGTGTCGAGTTCGTCAATATCGGCCCGCACCGCGCCGACCTGCCCTCCTGGACCGAGGCCGACTGGCTGCCGCTTCGGCCCAACACCGACTCCGCCCTGATCCTGGCGCTCTGCCAGACCCTGGTGAGCGAGAACCGCCACGACCAGGGCTTCCTCGACCGCTACTGCGCCGGGGCCGACCGGTTCCTGGCCTATCTCTCCGGGGAGAGCGACGGCATCGCCAAGACCCCGGAATGGGCAGCAGCCATCACCGGTGTGCCGGCCGACACGATCCGGGACCTCGCCCGCCGCATGGCGGGTACCCGAACCATGATCAACCTGGCCTGGGGCCTCCAGCGCGCCGACCATGGCGAGCAGCCCTATTGGGCGGCCGTGGCGCTGGCGGCGATGCTGGGCCAGATCGGCCTGCCGGGCGGCGGCTTCGCGTTCGGCTACAGCGCCATGGGCGGCAATGGCCAAAAGCGCCCCTCAAGTGGCCCGCCCACCCATTCCCAGGGCATCAACCCGATCGACAGCTGGATCCCGCTGGCGCGGATCTCCGACCTGCTGCTGAACCCGGGCGGCACCTACCAGTATGACGGCGAGACCCGCACCTATCCGGACATCCGCCTGGTCTACTGGTGCGGCGGCAACCCGTTCCACCACCACCAGGACCTGAATCGGCTGGTGCGTGCCTTCCGCTGCCCCGAGACCGTGGTGGTCAACGAGAGCTACTGGACCGCCACCGCGCGCCATGCCGACATCGTGCTGCCGGCCACTACCACGCTGGAGCGCAACGACATCGGCGGCTCGCGCCAGGACGACTTCCTGATCGCGATGCAGCAGGCGATCGACCCGGTGGGCGAGGCCCGCTCCGACTTCGCGATCTTCACCGGCCTGGCCGAGCGTGCCGGGGTGGCCGACGCCTTCACCGAGGGCCGGAACGAGATGGACTGGCTGCGCCTGCTCTACGAGCGCGGCCGCGCCCGCGACCGCAGCAACAGCCTGCCGGAGTTCGACCGGTTCTGGGAGCTGGGCCATGTGCGCCTGCCCGTGCCGGACCAACCCCACGTCCTGTTCGCCGACTTCCGCGCCGACCCGGAAGGGCGGCCGCTCAAGACCCCGTCCGGGCGGATCGAGCTGTTCTCTGAGAAGATCGCCGGCTTCGGCTATCCGGACTGCCCCGGCCATCCGGCTTGGCTGGCGCCGGTCGAATGGCTGGGCAGCTCCAAGGCGGAGCGCTTCCCGCTCCATCTGCTCTCGCCCCAGCCGGCCGGCCGGCTCCATTCCCAGCTGGACGGTGCCGGGGCCAGCCGGAAGAGCAAGATCCAGGGCCGCGAGCCCGTGCGGATGGCACCGGCCGATGCCGCGGCCCGCGACCTCAAGGACGGCGACATCGTGCGGATCTGGAACGAGCGCGGCCAGGTCCTGGCCGGGGTGATCGTCACGGACGACCTTATCCCGGGCGTGGTCCAGCTCGCCACCGGTGCCTGGTACGATCCGCAGGCCCCGTTCGGCCTGGACCTGCGCGGCAACGCCAACGTGCTGAGCCTGGACAAGGGCGCTTCCAGCCTGAGCCAGGCACCCAGCGCCCAGAGCTGCCTGGTCGAGATCGAGCGCTGGACCGGTCCTGTGCCGGAGCTCGGCCCGGACCAGCCGCCGGTCAGCCAGGCGGCGTAAGCTCGGCCGGCGTGATCTCGGTCGGGGGCTGGGCGACCAGCCGGATCCGGTCCGGGTCGTAGCCCAGCTCCTCTGCCCGGGCCAAGAGCTCGTCCATGAGGTGCTGGTCCGGCACCGGCACCCGGCTCAGGATCCAGAAATACTCCCGCTCCGGGTCGCCGACGATCGCCCAGCTATAGTCCGGCGCCCGGTCCAGCACCCAGTAGTTACCGGCGAACGGCCAGAAGAAGGTCACCTCGAGCTTCGCACCACGGGAACCGGGCACCACCTCGGCCGTCCCCTTGGCGGTCTCGACCTCGCCGTCCACCGCACCCTTGCGGCAGGTGTTGACCACCTGGACCTTGCCGTCGGGCTGGAGGCTGTAGTCGGCCGTCACTCCTTCGCAGTCGGTCTCGAACTCGTTCTCGTAGCGCGCCACTTCGTACCAGCGCCCCATGTAGCGCTCGAGCTCCACCTCGCGCGCCGGCTCCGGCACCGCGTTCTGCGCCGCCTCCTCACGCTGCAGCGGCGCACATCCGATGAGTACCAGCCCCACGAGCAGCCCGGCCGTGTGCCGTCCCTTGATCATCCTGCTTTCCCCCACCTGGCATCCTTCGAAGCGGCCCCGCCGCTCTCAGGTTCCAGCAGCAGGACCGGCGGATGGTCAGCCCTTGAAGACCTGCTGTCGGTGCCAGTCGAGAAAGGCCGGATGCGGCCATTGCCGTGGGTCGGCGGGCAGGCGGATGCCGCCGGTCCGGCCGGAACCAGCGCAGTGCCGCCTCGGGCACCCCGCTGCCCGCGACCAGGATGGAATGATCCGGTGCGATCGAGACGAGCCCACGGTCGAACATCCAGTGCACGGTCCCGCTGAGCGCGATCCCGTTGCGTACCTGATTCGAGCCATGCCACGGCAAGCCACCCTCGCCTCACTGCCCGATCCCGGCCGCCGCCGGCAGGATCACCTCGCCCAGCAGCCCGTGCAGCGCATCCAGATGGCCGTCGCCGCGCGGCCGGGGGCTCGGATCGGAGGTCATCACCACGGTCAACGCCAGGTCCGGCACCACGAACAGCATCTGCCCGCCATAGCCCCAGGCGAATCGAACGGGATGGCCTCTGACCTCGCGGCCGAACCAGCCATAGCCGTAGCCATCGCCGGTCCAGTTGGAGATCGTGCGCTCCTGCCAGGACTGGGCCACCCAGCCCTCAGGGAGGATCCGCTCGCCGCCGGCCATGCCGTCGTTGCGGTAAAGCTCGCCGAACGCCAGCAGGGCGCGCGGCGAGAGCGCCATGTTGTTGCCGCCCAGATAAATTCCCTGCGGGTCGCGGTCCCAGGCCGGGATGGTGATGTTCAGCGGCCGGCCCAGCCAAGAGCGCGCCAGGCTCAGCGTGCTCTCGCCGCTGGCCACGGTGAGGGCCGCGGACAAGAGATGCGAGGTGCCGGTGGAATAGACCATCCAGCCGCCGGGCTCGGTCTCGAACGGCCGGGTCAGGATATGGCGGACCCAGTTCGGGCTGTTCACCCAGGCGCCGTAATTGACGCCCGAGGTCGAGGCGAGCCCCGCCTGCATCGAGAGCAGGTGGCCGATCGTGATCTCCCCTACCCGCGGGTCGGCTTCTGCTGGGACCAGATTGCCCAGCACATCCACCAGCTTCTGCTCAGTGCCCTGGAGCACACTCTTGCCGATCGCAATCCCGGCCAGCGCGGTCATCACCGCCTTCGACACCGACTTGACGTTGACTGGCCGGTCGAGTGCTGGGCCGCGCAGGCGCTCCGCCAGCACGACCTCCCCCGCCCGCGCCACGATCAGCGCATGCAGGCGCGGGATCGCCTCTGCCCGCTGGCGGATTGCCTCGCCGGCCAAACCCGGCGGTGGCAGCGCGCGGCCCGGACGGGCCAAGGCCAGGGCCGGGGGCAGCAGCGCCAGCAGGGTCCGGCGGGGTGTCAGGAGCATCCGGGTCCTCGTGAAGGGCAGGCCACGGCAACAATCTTGGCGGCGCGACTGGCACGATCAACCACGAGGGCAGCGGGTCGTAGGACTGCCCACTAGGCGCAGCCCCGCCGGCCTCGCTATCAGGATGCCGGCCAAGCAGAAGGAGCCTGGATGGACACAGTCACGCAGATGCTGTTCGGCGCCACGGTGGCGCAGTCCGGCTTCCGCCGCCGGCTCGGCCGCAAGGCCATGGTGGCCGGCGCCCTGCTCGGCATGGTGCCGGACCTGGACGTGGTGGTGGGCTGGGTGGCCGGCCCGTTCGCCAACTGGCAGTACCATCGCAGCCTGACCCACTCGCTCCTGTTCGGCCCGCTGCTGGGGCCCCTGTTCGGTTGGCTGTTCTGGCGCCTGCACCGGGCGATGGTCCAGGAGCGGCCGGACGTGGCGAACCGCGACACGCTGCGCGCCTGGATCTGGCTGGCGATCCTGGCGCTGCTCACCCATCCGCTCATCGACCTGTTCACCAGCTACGGTACCCAGCTGCTCTGGCCGTTCACCGACTACCGGTTCGCGATCAATGCCATGCCGATCATCGACCCGCTCTACTCGCTGGTCCTGGTGGTGGCCCTGCTGTTCGGCTCCCTGCGCGCCCGGCCGGCGCTGGGCCAGGACGTGGCCGGGGCGGCGCTGCTGTTCATCGGCGTCTATTCCTGCATGGGCTGGGCGATCAACGATCGGGTCGAGCAGATCGCCACGGAACAGTTCGACGGCCCCGCCGAGATCGACGCCTTTCCGCTCCTGTTCCAGCCCTACTACCGCCGGGTAGTGGCGCTCACCCCCGAGGCCGCCCATGTCGGCTACTACTCGGTGCTCAACCCCAAGCCGATCGCATGGCAGAGCTTCCCGCAGGAGCGCTCGGCCGCCACCACGGCCGTGGCCGCCACCGAGCAGGCTGCCCTGTTCCGCTGGTTCGCCATGGACAAGCTGCTCTGGCGGGAGGAGCCGGATGGCAATGGCGGCAGGCTCGTCGAGGCCACCGACCTGCGCTACGGCCTGCAGGGCAATGCGGACATCGGCTTCTGGGGGATCCGTGCCAGGGTCGGCCCGAGCCAGGAGGTGCAGGGTCCGGTCGAGGTGTTCGCCATCCCCCGCGATTCCTCACGTGCCGCGTTCCGCCGGTTCTGGGCCGAGCTGACCGGCTGGTAACCCGCCTCGGCCAAGCGCCCGCGAGCGCCTCAGGCCGCCGCGTCGTACTGGACCTTCATCGTGCCCGATTTCAGCGGATGGGCGAGCTGCCGGGCGATTTCGGCCAGCGGCAGGCGATGCGAAACCAGCGCCTCCGCCTTCTGCCCCAGACCCTGCAGCACCGCCACCGCGTCCGGCAGGTTGAAGCAGAGCGAGTGGCTGCCAATCAGGGTCAGCTCGCGGCGGAAGATCTCGTAGGGGCTGAACGCCGCGCGGGCCGCCGGCGGGCAGACGCCGAAGAACAGGATGGTGGCACCGTCCCGGGCGAATGCCGGCATCCGGGCACAGACCTCGGCCACGCCCGTGCAGTCGACCACCAAGTCGAATCCGTCACCGAGCCCGGCCGGCTGGACGCTGGCCCCGTCCGCCGTGGCGGCGGCACCCAGTGCTTCGGCCTGGCGCAGCCGAGTCGCCTCCAGGTCGACCATGGTCACATCGGCGACCCCGCGCGCCTGCAGGCCCAGCATCATCATCAACCCGATCGGCCCGGCGCCGAACACCAGCGCGCGCATGCCGGGCTCGACCTTCGCCCGGTCGATGCCGTGCATCACGCAGGCGAACGGCTCGGCCAGCGCTGCGACATGGAAGGGCAGGTCGCCGATCGGGTGGACGTTCTGGGCCGCGACCGCCATCAGCGGGGCGAAGCCGCCATCGCGGGTGGCGCCATAGCCCTGCAGGTCGGCGCACAGGCTGGGCCGCCCGGTCCGGCAGGAGCGGCAGGTGCCGCACGGCAGGAGCGGATCGACCGCGACCCGGGCACCTGTCTGGACTCCCTGCACCCCCTCGCCCACCGCCACCACCGTGCCGGCGATCTCGTGGCCGGGGATCACCGGGAAGGCGCACAGGTAGCGGCCGTGCAAGATGTCGATATCGGTATGACACACGCCGGTATTGGCGACCCGGACGAGCACGCTACCCGGCCCGGGCTGCGGGTCGGGGACCTCCGTGACCCGCGCGTCGCCGATCTGCCTGAACAGCAGCGCTTCCATGCCTGCCGCCTCCCTTTCCCGCTTCGTTGTATCGTTTCACCACCGCCCTTGGCGGCAAGCCTTAGTCTCCGTCAAGATGGCGCCGCTTCGTCCACATAGCGCAGCAGCCCGCTGCCACCCTGGATGATGTCCTGGCGCATCGCCGTACGCGCCGCCTCGGGATCGCGCCGGTGCAGCGCCTCGATGATCCGCACATGCGGGTGAACGTCCCACTCCATCACTCCGTCATCGTAGAGATGCGAGAGGATCGGCCCGCAGCGCAGCCAGAGCGAGGTCACGAACTGATAGAGGATCGGCAGGCGGGCCATGGCGCACAGCTCCAGGTGGAACCGCTCGTTCAGCTCGACTGCGCGCTGAAAGCGCTCCTCGGCCAGGGCCTCCGGGATGCCGGCATGGATTTCCTCCAGCCGGGCGATCTCCGCGGGATCGGCGATCTCCGCGGCGCGCGCGGTCGACTTGCCCTCCAGTTCGGCGCGCAGGTCGCGCACCTCCAGGAGCCGGGCGCGATCCAGCCGCGGGACCACCGCAGTGCCGCGCTCGTCCAGTTCCAGGGCCTGCTCCGAGACCAGCCGCAGCAGCGCCTCGCGGACCGGAGTGGCACTCAGCCCCAGTTCCGCAGAAAGCGGCCTGAGCTGCAGCTTCTGACCCGGCCGCAGCCGGCTGCGCATCAGCGCCGTGCGGATCTCCAGATAGGCGCGATCGCTCAGGCTTTCCTTGGTGATGCGGGAGAAGCCGGCGCCGCTGGGCTCCCCCGGTTCCTCCGCGGCCTGCGGCCGGCTTGACATCCAACCGCCTCCCATGCAGTTACTTGTTATAACAAACTACAGATGACAACTAAGGGAGGCAACAGCCCATGACAAGAACAGCCGCCAGCACCGCCTGACCAGCACCCGCGGCGCCGGGTCGCCATGGCGCGGCCGGTCCGATCGATGACCTTCCGGGATCGATGATGCTTGCATTGAAGAAGACCGACGCAGCCTTCGGCCTGCACCTCCAGGACGTGCCGCCACCGGCCGAACCCGGCCCGGGCGAGGTGATCGTCGAGGTGGCGGCGGTGGGTGTGTGCGGCTCGGACATCCACGCCTATGAGTGGACGGCCGGCTACGAGTTCATGGTCCCGCACCTGCCGCTCACGCTGGGCCACGAGTTCGCCGGGCGGATCGCCAGGCTGGGGCCGGGCGTCACCGGCCTGGCAGAAGGCGACCCGATCACCGTGTGGCCGACCGTCGGCTGTGGTGCCTGCCGCGCCTGCCGGTCCGGCCGGCGGCAGGACTGCCAGGAGCGCCGGATCATCGGCCTGCACCGGGACGGCGGCTATGCCCGGGAGGTGACCGTGCCGGCCGATAGCTGCATCCGCCTGCCCGACGGCCTGGACCTGCGTTTGGCAGCATTGGCGGAGCCACTCTGTGTCGGCCAGAACGCCGTCGACGTTGCCGTGATCGAGCCCGGCGACGCCGTGCTGGTGCTGGGCCCGGGGCCGATCGGCCTGGGCATCGCCTGGCTGGCCCAACAGCAAGGTGCCGATCCGGTGATCCTGGCCGGCTATGACGACACGCTGCGCCTGGACTGCGGCCGCCGGATGGGTCTGCAGCACCTGGTCGACCTGAAGGAGGAGAAGCTGGGCGACGCGGTCATGCGCATCGCCGGCCGTCCGGTCGACCGGGTGATCGAGGCGACCGGGGCGATCCGCTCAATCCATGACGGCCTGAGCGTGCTGCGCTCCAGCGGCGTCCTGGTGGTGGCCGGCATCCACTCCGAACCGCTGCAGATCGACCTGACCCGGCTGGTCCGGGACAAGAAGCAGCTCCGCACCGCCCATGACAGCCATGCCGCCGCCTGGCCGCGCGTGCTGGACCATCTGGCCCGCCACGGCGACCAGCTCGGGCAGATGATCTCGCACCACCTGCCGCTCTCCGCGGCACTGGAAGGCTTCGAACTCGCCCGGCGCAAGCGGGCGATCAAGGTGATGCTCGAACCCTGAGTCGTCCAACCGCAAGAACTGCCGTCGCATCGACCAACGATCTGGGGAAGCCAGGAAATGGCGCTACGAATCCGACCCGCCCTGGGCATTCTCGCCGGGGCAGCACTGGGGCTCTTGGCCGGCACCGCGCAGGCCGACGTCAAGTTCGGCGCATTGTTCCCGTTCAGCGGCGAGCTGGCCCTGCTCGGCGACGAGAGCTGGCGCGGCGTTGAGCTCGCCGCCGAGGAGTTCAACGCCAAGGGCGGCATCAACGGCGAGAAGGTCCAGTTCCTGCGCGGCGACGCGGTCGACAACAACCAGGCGATCGCGGAAGCCCGCCGGCTGATCTCGGTGGAAGAGGTCAAGGCGATCTTCGGCACCTATTCCTCGTCGCGCTCGCAGGTGGCGAGCCAAGTCGCGGAGCTGGCCGGTATCCCCTATTTCGAGCTGGGTGCCGTCTCCGACGACATCACCGGCCGCGGCTTCCAGTATCTGTTCCGCACCAATCCCACCGCCAAGGCCATGGCGGTGCGGACCGTGGAGCTCATCACCGACGTGATCGCCCCGCGCCTGGAGGTGGATCCGTCCACGCTGAAGATCGCGATCATCCACGAGGACAGCCTCTACGGCACCACGGTCGCGGGCTTCCAGAACGAGTTCGGGGCTGAGGCGAACCTGAACATCGTCGAGACCCTGGCCTACCCCGCCAGCACGGTCGACCTGTCCTCCACCATCCTGCGCCTGCAGCAGAACGAGATCGATGTTGTCCTGCAGACGTCCTATCAGAACGACAGCGTGCTGTTCTTCCGCCAGTCCCATGAGGCGGGCTTCAAGCCCAAGGCGGTGATCGGCGGTGGCGGCGGCTATTCCCTGGTCGATACGGCCAAGGCAGTGGGCGCCGACATCATCGACGGCGCCTTCAACGCCGACGTGACTCAGTATGCGGTCAACCCGAAGGCCGCTCCCGGCATCGAGCAGTTCGTCCAGGCCTACGAGCAGAAGTACGGCAGCCAGCCACGCTCCGGCCACAGCCTGCTCCACTACACTGGCGCTAAGGTCATCCTGGAGGCGCTGGCCAAGGCCGAGTCCCTGGAGCCGGACGCGATCGTCGCGGCGG
>NZ_WUJP01000811.1 GCF_009806515.1 Geminicoccus flavidas
TGAAGGCCATCGACATTCCGGCAGGCGGCACGCCGGAAGGCTGGGGCGTGAAGTTCGGGGAGGACGGCCAGAACGAGCGGGCCACGATGATGGGCATGCAGTGGCAGGACGGCAAGCTCGTGACCGTCTGGCCGCCCGAAGCGGCCGTGGCCGAGGTCCGGCTGACCAAGCCCGAGTGAAGCCCGGCGCAGGAACAAGGCAACCGGAATGACCGTCTTCTGGCAGCTCGTCCTCAACGGCCTGATGCTGGGTGGCCTGTTCGCCATCATCAGCGTCGGCCTCACCCTGATCTTCGGCATCATCCGCCTGGTCAACTTCGCCCATGGCGAGCTCTTGATGGTCGGGATGTACGCGACCTTCCTGCTCACCACGCAGCTGGGCGTGCATCCCTATGCCCTGGCCCCGCCGGTGGTCCTGCTCCTGTTCGTGGTGGGCGTGCTGATCCAGCGCTTCATCCTGCAGCCACTCCTGGAGGCGCGCGACCACCATGTGCAGATCTTCGCCACGGTCGGTCTGTCCACCGCACTGATCAATCTGGCGCTGCTCCTGTTCGGCGCCGACATCCACTCCACCCCCGCCTACGGCGCGCGCACGGCGTTGAGCTTCGGCCCGTTCCGCATCCTGACCGGCCATGTCGTGATGTTCGTGGCCGGCATCCTGGTGGTGGGCGGCCTGCACCTCTTCCTGCAGCGCACCTATCTCGGCCGCGCGATCCGGGCGACCGCACAGCACCGCCACGCCGCCCAGCTCATGGGCATCGACATCAACCGGATCTACATCATCACCTTCGGCATCGGGGCCGCCTGCGTGGGCCTGGCCGCGACGCTGGTGGCGCCGATGTACCCGGTGTCGCCAACGGTTGGGACCTATTTCGTGCTGACCGCCTTCGTAGTGGTCGTGCTGGGCGGCATGGGCAGCCTGCACGGCGCCTTCATCGGCGCGCTCATCATCGGCCTCGTGGACAGTCTCAGCGGCTACTACATCGCCCCCGACCTGAAGGAAGTCGTGATCTTCGCGATCTTCCTCTTGATCCTCCTGGTCCGCCCGACCGGCCTGTTCGGTCTCGGCCGCGGCTCGGAATAGGAGTGCCACCATGAACGACGGCAAGCTCGCCGCCTTCGGCCTGGACAAGCGCGGCGCCATCCTGGTGGCCCTCCTGCTGGCCGCCATCCTGGCGATCCCGCTGGGCGTCCGGTCCGACTTCGTGTTCCACATCTTCATCACGATCTGCCTCTACGGCGCCCTGTCGACCGCCTGGAACATCGTGGGCGGCTTCGCCGGCCAGCTCTCGCTGGGCCATGCGATCTTCTATGGGCTGGGCGCCTACACGGCCGGGCTGCTGGTGCCCTACGGCATCTCGCCCTGGTTCGGCATGTTCGCCGGCGCCGCCCTCTCCGCGGTCGTGGCCGTGCTGATCAGCGTGCCCTGCTTCCGCCTGCGCGGCCCGTTCTTCGCGCTGGCCACCATCGCCTTCCTGGAGGTCGTCTTCCAGCTGGCCCTGCACTTCAAGGGCATCACCGGTGGTGCGGTCGGCCTGATGGTCCCGCTGCAGATCGGCTGGGAATGGATGATCTTCCGCGAGCGCGAGCCCTCGCTCCTGATCGCGTTCGGCCTCCTGCTGCTGACCCTGCTGGTCGCCGGCTGGATCCGCCACAGCCGGTTCGGCTACTACCTGATCGCCACCCGCGAGCGCGAGCCGGCTGCCCAGGCTGCCGGCATCGACAGCCTGAAGGTGCGCCTCTGGGCGGTCGCGATCTCCGCCGCCCTGACCTCGATGGTCGGCACCTTCCACGGCATGTACCTGACCTTCATCGAGCCGGAGGCGATGTTCTCGCTGACGCTCTCGATCCAGATCGCCATGTTCGCCCTGATCGGCGGCATCGGCACCGTGCTGGGCCCGCTGCTCGGCACGCTGCTGGTGGTCCCGCTCACCGAGCTCGCCCGCGGCTGGCTGGGTGCTTCGGCGATCGGCCTGCACGGCTTCATCTACGGCACGGTGCTGGTGCTGATCGTCCTGTTCATGCCGGACGGTCTGGTGGGCTTCTTCACCCGCAAGACCCACCCGCGCCCGGACGAGGCGGCCGCCCAGCCCGGCGCCCTGCAGGCCTCGGCCGGCGCCCTCGTCCACGACCCGGCAGAGCCGGAGGAGGCCCGTACGATCGGCGAGCCGATTTTGGTCGCCGAGAAGCTCAACAAGGCGTTCGGCGGCCTGCGCGTCGCCCAGGACCTCGACCTTACCGTCCAGCAGGGCGAGGTGCTGGGCATCATCGGCCCGAACGGTGCCGGCAAGACCACCCTGTTCAACATGCTCTCCGGCTTCCTGCCGCCGGATTCGGGCGTGGTCCGGGTGCGCGACCGGAACGGCCAGTGGGTCACGCCGGGCTCGCCGCACGAGTTCGCCCGGATCGGGGTCGGCCGCACCTTCCAGATCGTTCAGCCCTTTGCCGCGATGACGGTGCTGGAGAACATCATGGTGGGCGCCTTCCACCACCATGCCGGCCGCAAGGAGGCGCGTGAGAAGGCGCTGGAGGTCGCCGAGCGGATGGGCTTGTGGGCGCAGCGCGACATGGAGGCGCGCAACCTGACGATCGGCGGCCAGAAGCGCCTGGAGGTCGCCCGGGTGATGGCCACCGAGCCGCGCATCCTGCTGCTCGACGAGGTCATGGCCGGCCTGAACCAGACTGATATCCGCCAGGCCATCACGCTGATCGAGAAGATCCGGGATGCCGGCGTCACCGTGATCGCGATCGAGCACGTCATGCAGGCGATCATGGCGCTGTCCGACCGGGTGGTCGTGCTCAACTCCGCAAGGCTGCTGGCCAACGGCAAGCCCGAGGACGTCGTGCGTGATCCGGCCGTGATCGAGGCCTATCTGGGAGAGGAGTTCGTCCATGCTGCGGCTTGAGCGCGTCTCCGCCGGCTATGGCCGCGTCACCATCCTCCACGGCATCTCGATCGAGGTGGGCCAGGGCGAGGTCGTGACCATCGTGGGCGCCAACGGTGCCGGCAAGACCACCACGCTCCGCACCATCGCCGGCCTGGTCCGCCCGACCGAGGGCAGCATCACCTTCGAGGGCAAGGACATCGGCCGGCTCCCCGCGCATGAGGTGGTCGACCTGGGCATCACCCTCATTCCCGAGGGCCGCCAGCTCTTCCCCTACATGACCGTGCGCGAGAACCTGCTGATGGGCGCCTACACGCCGCGCGCCCGCGCCGAGGCCGACCAAACGCTGCAGTTCGCCTTCAGCCTGTTCCCGCGGGTGAAGGAGAAGCTCGACCAGCATGCCGGCTCGCTGTCGGGTGGCGAGCAGCAGATGGTCGCGATTGCCCGCGGCTTGATGGCCAAGCCCAAGCTGCTCCTGTTCGACGAGCCGTCGCTGGGTCTGGCACCGATCATCGTCAAGCAGGTGTTCGAGACCATCGACAAGATCGTGGCCACCGGTGTGACCGTGCTGATCGTCGAGCAGAACGTGTTCCACACCCTCTCCATCGCGGATCGCGGCTACGTGCTGGAGAACGGGGAGATCACCATGACCGACACCGGCGCTGCCCTCCTGAAGAACGATCATGTCCGCCGGGCCTATCTCGGCATCTGAGGAGCCATGATGAGCGAAGACCTGCAGAAACGCCCGAGCCACCGGGACCGGATCGTGCTGGTGACCGGGGCCGGCCAGGGCATCGGTGCCGCGATTGCCGAGGGCTTCGGCCGCCGTGCCGCGAAGGTCGCCGTCACCGATGTCGACCTCGGCCGTGCCGAGGCGGTCGCTGGTAGGATCCGCGAGGCCGGCGGCCGGGCCGCTGCGGCCGCCTTCGACGTCGCCGACTACGACGCCTTGGCCAAGGCCGTGGAGCGGCTCCAGGCGGAGCTGGGTGGCACGTTCGACACCGTCATCAACAATGCCGGCATCTCGCCCAAGCACAACGGCAAGGCCCATCAGGTCTATGAGATGTCGCCCGACGAATGGCGCCGGGTGGTCGACGTCAACCTGACCGGCTGCTTCAACACGACTCGGCTGCTCACCCCGGCCATGAAGGAGAAGGGCTTCGGCGTCCTGATCCACCAGTCCTCGATCGCCGGCAAGACCTACTCCAACGTGGTCGGCGCCCACTACGCTGCGACCAAGGCGGCGCTGATCGGCTTCACCAAGCACACCGCCGCCGAGCTCGGCCCCTACGGCATCCGCGTCAATGCGCTGGCCCCCGGCCGGATCGACACGCCGCTGATCCGCACCGTGCCGGACGAGATCAACCGGGTGCAGATCGAGATGACCGCATTGCGCCGCCTGGGTCGCCCCGACGAGGTCGCCGATCTCGCCCTCTACCTGACCTCCGACGAGGCCAGCTTCATCACCGGCCAGGTCGTGGACGTGGCCGGCGGACTCATGTTGACCTGAACCAGCAGGAACGCGCTATGCCCACCGAGGCCGCCCCCAGCCAGGGCCATTCCATCGCCAACATGTCCGGCGCCCACACCTTCGCCGCCGCGCTCAAGCGCCACGGCGTCGAGGTGATCTTCGGCCAGAGCATCCCGTCCGCCCTGTTCCTGGTGGCACCGGAGTTCGGCATCCGCCAGATCGGCTACCGTACGGAGAACGCAGGTGCCGCCATGGCCGATGCGTTCGCGCGGGTCTCGCACAAGGTGCCGGTGGTGACCGGGCAGAACGGTCCGGCCGCCACCCTGCTGGTGCCTGGCCTGGCCGAGGCCTACAAGGCGTCGATCCCGGTAGTCGCGATCGTCCAGGACGTCCATCGCCAGCAGACCGACAAGAACGCCTTCCAGGAACTGGACCATCTCGACCTGTTCAAGGGCGTGGCGAAGTGGATCCGCCGGGTCTCCGAGGCCGACCGGATCGACGACTATGTCGACATGGCGTTCACCGCCGCCGCATCGGGCCGCCCTGGCCCGGCCGTCCTGATCGCCCCGGTCGACCTGTTCATCGACACGCCCAAGATCGGCTCGGGCAAGCGGATCGCCTCGCTCGGCACCTATCCGCTCGACCGCACCGTGGCCGATCCGACCGCGGTCGCCGAGGCCGCCGCCGTCCTGGCCGCTGCCAAGGCGCCCCTGGTAATCGCCGGCGGCGGCGTCCACTCCTCGGATGCCACGGCTGAACTGACGGCCCTGCAGGAACTGGGCTTCCCGGTCGCTACCACCGCCATGGGCAAGGGCACGGTCGCTGAGACCCACCCGCTCTCAGTGGGGCCGGTCGGCTATTTCATGGGCCTGCGCGGCCGTGCGCAGCATCTCCGCCCGCTGGTGGAGGAGGCCGATGTCGTCCTGCTGGTCGGCAACCGCACCAACCAGAACGGCACGGACAGCTGGCAGCTCTATCCGAAGAACGCCCGCTACATCCATCTGGACGTGGACAGCCAGGAGGTCGGCCGGAACTACGAGGCGATGCGCCTGGTGGGCGATGCCAGGCTGACCCTGCGCGCCCTCACCCACGCCCTGCGGGACCAGGACCTGTCGCTTCGCCAAGAAGGCCGGGCCGCCCTGGAGCGGAAGATCGCCGCCGCGCGCGAATCCTGGCAAGCCGACATCACCAGCACGCTGGACCTGGACGCCGCCCCGGTCCGGCCCGAGCGTCTGATGCTCGACCTGGACCAGGTGCTCACCCCGGAATCGATTGTGGTGGCCGATGCCAGCTACGCCTCGATCTGGGTCGCCAACTACCTGACCGCGCGCAAGGCCGGTGCCCGCTTCATCACGCCCCGCGGCATCGCGGGCCTGGGCTGGGGCCTGCCGTTCGCGCTGGGTGCCAAGACCGCCCGGCCGGACGCTCCCGTCATCTGCCTAGCCGGTGATGGCGGCTTCGCCCATGTCTGGTCGGAACTGGAGACCTCGCGACGGATGAAGCTGCCGGTCGTGCTGATCGTCCTGAACAACCAGATCCTCGGCTACCAGAAGCATGCCGAGAAGGTGCTGTTCGACGGCTACAGTGACGTCTGCGACTTCGAGGCGGTCGACCATGCCATGATCGCGAAGGCCTGCGGCTGCCACGGCGTGCGGGTCGAGCGCCCGGAGCAGTTCCTGCCGGCCCTGAAGGAGGCGCTGGCCGCGGATCGGACCACCGTGATCGACGTGGTGACCGACCAGAGGGCCTATCCGCCGATCACCATGTTCGAGGCGAACGAGCGCCTGGATTACTGACACGCATTCGGATCAGGGAGGCGAACATGAACAACTGGAAGAACAGTACCGCCCTCGCCGTACTCGGGGCTGCCCTCCTGGCAGCCCAGCCGGCCTGGGCGGACGTCAAGTTCGGCGCACTCTACCCGTTCAGCGGTGAGCTGGCGCTGCTCGGCGAGGAGAGCTTCCGCGGCCTGGAGCTGGCGGTCGAGGAGATGAACGCCAAGGGCGGCATCCAGGGCGAGCAGATCGTGCTGGCCAGGGGCGACGCCGTCGACAACAACCAGGCGATCGGCGAGGCCCGCCGGCTGACCTCGGTGGAATCGGTGGCCGCCATTTTCGGGACTTATTCGTCCGGCCGCTCCATGGCGGCGAGCCAGGTGGCCGAGCTTGCCGGCATTCCCTATTTCGAGCTGGGTGCGGTCACGGCCGACCTCACCAATCGCGGCTTCAAGTACCTGTTCCGTACCAATCCCACCGCGATCCAGACCGGTGAGACCACCATCGACCTGGTGCGCGAGGTGGTGGCCCCTGCCCTGAACGTCGATCCGAAGGAGCTGAAGATCGCGCTGCTCTACGAGGACAGCAGCTTCGGCGCCTCGGTCGGCAAGTACAAGCTGGAGGCGGCGCAGAAGCACGGCCTGAACGTCGTCCAGGAGCATGCCTACCCCGCCAGCACGGTCGACATGTCCTCGATCATCCTGGCGCTGCAGCAGGCCGAGGTCGACGTGGTCATCCAGACCTCGTACCTGAACGACACGGTCCTGTTCCTGCGCCAGGCGCACGAGGCCGGCTTCAAGCCCAAGGCGTTCGTGGGTGCCGGCGGCGGCTACTCGATGCAGCAGGCCGCGGATTCGGTGGGCCATGACCTGATCGACGGCGTGTTTGATGTCGACTTCCCGCAATACAAGATCAATCCCGAAGCCGCTCCAGGCATCGAGGGATTCGTCGAGGCCTACCAGAAGAAGTACAACCAGGCGCCGCGCTCCGGCCATTCGCTCGTCAACTATGCGGGCTCGCTCGCGATCCTGGAGGCGCTGGACAAGGCCAAAGGCTTCGAGCCCGACACGATCCGCGAGACCGTGGCCGCCATGGACGTGCCGATCGGGCAGACCGCCACCGGCTACGGCGTCAAGTTCGACCAGAACGGCCAGAACACCCGCGCCTTCTACTACGGAATGCAGTGGCAGGACGGCCAGCTCGTGACGATCTATCCGAAGAACGCCGCGTTCGCCGAACCGCGCTTCAACACCCCCTGAGACCAAGGGGGCCGGGCGCTGTGAAGCTTACCCGGCCCTTCACCTTTTTTTGGAGCCCTGCCCGATGTCGAGTGCCGCCAGCCCGGCGCAATCCCAGTCCGGCGATCCCGCCAGCCGCCGGATGGATCCGAGCCGGATCGCGTATCAGCGTCCGCAGCCGGCTGGCATGGTCCCCGACATCTTCTTCGGCGGCGGCCTGTCGCTCGCGGAGGACGACCCGCACTGGGTACCCCAGGCTAAGGACGTCTGGTTCAAGCCCCTGGTCCTGAACGTCACCCAGGGCTTCTACGTCAACATCCTGAAGGTCAAGAAGGCGGGTGTCCTGTCCCGCCACCGCCATTTCGGCCCGGTCCACGCCTTCACGCTGAAGGGCTCCTGGCACTATCTGGAGCATGACTGGGTGGCCCGCGAGGGCGACTATGTGTTCGAGCCCCCGGGCGAGACCCACACGCTGGTGGTGCCCGAGGATGCCGAGGGCATGATCACCCTGTTCCACGTCACCGGCGGTTATTCCTATGTCGACCCGCAGGGCGAGGCGCTCGGCTACGAGGACGTGTTCACCAAGCTGGAAGCAGCGCAGCGCCACTTTGAGGCCCGGGGCCTGGGCTCGGCCTATGTGGAGCAGTTCGTCCGCTGAGCCATACGGGGGCCGCTCAGGACGCGGCCCGATCATCGCGACGTTCCAGCACGCCGGCCTGAACCGGGCCGTGCCATCGAGCGCGGCCGGCACCGGCCTTCTACTTCACTAATTACGTAACGTGCCGGTGAGGTTGCAGTTGAAGCGTTAACAGAACCTTATGCTGCCGAATTTTTGTGGCGCCGAGTAGCGGCACAGCAGCCGTGGCTGAGTGCCGCGAAACACCGGCCCTGACGCTGCTGCTGTGAGTCGATCGTGATGGCGTGGCCACAGGCAGCTATGGCACAAGGTGCTAGGTCAGGGAGTCTTGGTGGAAGCGCTGGTTGCGGTCACCTTCGACAGCAACCAGCGCCTGGAGCGGTTCAGGGCGCGAGTCGACTTTGGTGGTGGATGGTGCGGTCGCTGGTGTGGCTGGTGGCGACGACCTGACTGGCGGGCTTTGCGGCCGC
>NZ_WUJP01000794.1 GCF_009806515.1 Geminicoccus flavidas
GAACACGACCCGGAAGCGCTCGGCGATCGCCAAGTAGTCGGCGGCTCCCAGCGGCCGGTCGCACAGCTCGGGAAAGTCAAAGAAGGCGATGGGCCCCTCGGCCCGGGCGACCCTTAGGCTGCGCGTACCCACCGACAGATCGACCGGTGTCCCCGGCTGCCCGTCGGTCAGCGCCAGGAACAGCCGCTCCGCCGCGTCTGCCGCAGCCTCGTCCAGGGGCGCGAACCAGGTGGCGAGGTCGCGCAGCCGCTCGACTCGGTAGTCGACCGGTCCGTTCAGGCTCAGCACGTCGACCCGCTGCTTCAGCAGCGCGATGAACGGCAGGAAGCGCTCGCGGTTGAGCCCGTCCCAGTACAGCCGGTCCGGCGGCCAGTTCGACGTCGCGACCACGGTGACGCCGACGTCGAACAGGCCGGTGAACAGCCGGCCCAGGATCATCGCGTCCGCGATGTTGACCACGTGGAACTCGTCGAAGCACAATAGCCGCGTCTCGCCAGCGATCGCATCGGCCACCCGCCCGACCGGATCGCCCTCGGCACCGGCCTCGCGCAGCTCGTGCAGCCGGCGCTGTACTTCCAGCATGAAGGCATGGAAGTGGACCCGGCGGGTCCTCGGCTCCGGTGTGGCCGCGACGAACAGGTCCATCAGCATCGACTTGCCGCGGCCGACCGAGCCCCAGAGATAGACGCCTTCGACCGGCGCCGGGGCAGGCGGCATCTTGCGGCCGAACAGGCTGCTCCAGAACCCGCCGCCATTGCCGCCATTGCTGCCTTCAGGCGGACGGGCCGCCAGCTCGTCGTGCAGGCGCTGCAGGCGCTGGGCCGCACGCTCCTGGTCGGGATCGGCCTTGAGCTCGCCCTGGGCGAGCTTCTCCCGGTAGAGCGCGAGAGGTCCGGTCAAGAGCCTGCCTTTGCTGCAATTGGACATGGTGCCGGCAGCGAGGCCGGGCCCCCGGCGCATTAGCAAGTCCGCGGCAAAAGTCGATCCGTCCGGCACCCATGACGCACCCAACTACGATCGGAGGAACGAAGCGTGATCCAGCCTTGCCGCATCGTGCTCACCGGCGGCCCCGGCTCGGGCAAGAGCACGCTGCTCGCCGCGCTCTCGAGGAAGGGCGAGCGCTGCGTGGCCGAGACCGGCCGCGCCATCATCCAGGAGCAGATGAAGAGCGGCGGCAATGCCTTGCCCTGGGGCGACCGGACCGGCTTCGCCCTGGCCATGCTGGAGCGCGAGGTGGCGAACTTTCACCGTGCCGCCGGCAGCTTCCGGTTCTGGTTCGATCGCGGCATCCCCGACGTGCTGGGCTATCTGCGTCTGGAGGGCTTGCCGGTGCCGCCCGCCGTGGCGGAGGCCGCGCGTGCGCACCGCTACCATTGTCAGGTGTTCGTCTGCCCACCCTGGCCCGAGATCTTCGTCCAGGACCACGAGCGCCGCCAGTCGCCCGAGATCGCCCAGCGCACCCATGCCGAGATGGTCAGGACCTATGGCGAGCTCGGCTACACGCTGATCGAGGTGCCGCGCCTGCCCGTGGCGGCGCGCGCGGCGTTCCTGCTGGACAGGCTGGCCGCGGCCCCGGCGGATCAGCCCGGCCGGTGACGCTCGATCCATGCGAGGAAGGCCGCCAGGTGGTTGCCCAGGAACTGGCGGGTGCGGTCCTCCACCACGTTGTGCTCGGGATCGATCATGCCGGGCTTGAAGCTCAGATACATCTCCGGCTGGCCCATCACCACCATGCCCAGCCCGACCACCACATGGCGGAGCTGGGACTGGGCCACGGCGGTGCCGATCGCCCCCGGCGAGGCGCCGACGATTGCGGCGGGCTTGCCCGGCCAGCAGCTCGTGCCGACCGGGCGGCTGCCCCAGTCTAGCACGTTCTTCATCACCGGCGTGAACGAGCGGTTGTATTCCGGCGTCACGAACAGCACCGCGTCGGCCGCCGTCACCGCTTCCTTCATCCGCCGGACCGCTGCCGGCGGCTCCGGATCGAACAGGTCCTCGTTGTAGAGCGGGATGTCCGCCAGCTCGAGCAGGTCGAATTCACACTGGCTCCCGGCGAGCTTGGCCAGCGCCTGGGCTAGCTTGCGGTTGATGGAATCCCGCCGGAGGCTTCCGACGATCACGGCGACACGCGGCATGCTGCCCTCCCGGACGATGACCCGTCTTCTGAACTTGCGGCGACCGCCCTGCGGGGCAAGGGCTCAGGCGGAGGTGGCCCGGCCGCGCCACATCCTGGCCCAGGGGAGCTGGGCCACCAGTGCGCCCAGGCTCACCAGGGCGGCACCGGCGAGGGTGCGGCCGCCGATCCCGCCCTGGCCCAGCAGCACCGCCAGCACCACGACATAGAATGGCAGCAGGTTCTGGTGCATCGACGCGACGGTGACACCCAGCAGGCGCACGGACACGAACCAGAGCGGCATCGACAGGCCGATGCCGATGCAGCCCATCCAGAGCAGCAACAGGATCTCCCGCCCGTCCGGTGCTACCGGCGGCAGCCAGCCGGCACCGGTCAGCCCGGCGGACAGCAGCGTGAGCGTGGCCCCGCCGGCTGCCAGCGTCACCAGCGACTGTGCCAGCGTGTCGTGGCCGTCCAGGTCGCGCACGGTGGCACGGGAGAACAGCGCCCAGAGCGTGATCGAGACGAGCAGCACGAGCTCGCCGCCGCGAAAGCCGGGCGCGCCCGCCGCGAAGCTGCCGCTGGCCAGCACCCCACCGGCGATCGCCAGGCCCACGCCCAGCAGCAGGCTGGTCCGCACGCGCTCCGTACCCTGCACCGCGCCGATGATGGCGGATACCAGCGGCATGGTGGTGAACACGATCGCGGCTGCCATCGGGTCGGACAGGTCCTGGCCCCAGATCATCAGCACCACGGACGGCACCATGTAGAAGCAGGACAGGCGCAGCACGACCGGCCAGGGGATGCCGCCTAGGCGCAGCGGACGGCGCAGCAGCGGGAACAGCAGGAGGACGCCCGGTGCCGCGACGAGCAGCCGGGCGGCGGCCAGCGTCAGGGGCGGCCAGGTCGCCAGCAGGATCTCCGTCACCGGGATGGTGGTCGCCCAGATGAGGTTGCTGGCGATCCCGGCCAGGTTGCCCCACAAGACCGGCCGCTCGCCGCCCATGTCCCAGCCATTTTCCTCATCGGGCGGCGCGCGGACCCCCGCGTGCTGTCCCGACCATGCAAAAGAAACGGCGCCGCCGGGCCGGTCAAGCCCGTCGGCGCCGTTGGGGCAGAGCAGCGGGGATGGTGTCGCACCCTCCCCGCCGTCCCGCCGGTTATGCGGCGGGCACTGCCGCCTGGGCCCGGCCACGCCGCCGCCCGGCCAGCCAGCGGCAGACCACGTAGAACACCGGCGTGAACAGGAGGCCGAACAGGGTCACCCCCAGCATGCCGGCGAACACGGTGGTGCCGAGCGTGCGGCGCATCTCGGCACCCGCCCCGGTGCTGAGCACCAGCGGCACCACGCCCAGGATGAAGGCAAGGGAGGTCATGACGATCGGGCGCAGCCGGGTGCGCGCCGCCTCCACCGCCGCATCCAGCCGGTCCATGCCCCGCTCCTCGGCCTGCTTGGCGAACTCCACGATCAGGATCGCGTTCTTCGCCGCCAGGCCGATCAGCACGACCAGGCCGATCTGGACCAGGATGTCGTTGGCGAAGCCCGCAGCCAGCACGCCGCTGATCGCCGCCAGCACGCACATCGGCACGATCAGGATCACCGCCAGCGGCAGGAGCCAGCTCTCGTAGAGCCCCGCCAGCACCAGGAACACGAACACCACCGCCGCGATGAAGGCGAACACCGCTGTGTTGCCGGCCAGCTTTTCCTGGAGCGACAGCTCGGTCCACTCATAGGCAAAGCCGCTCGGCAGGAGCTCGCCCGCCAGCCGCTCCATCGCCGTCAACGCCTGGGCACTGGACGTGCCCGGCAGGGTCGAGCCCTGCAGCTCGGCCGCCGGGTAGAGATTGTAGCGCGCCACCCGGTAGGGCCCGGTGATGTCGCGGAAGGTCGCGACCGAGCCCAGCGGCACCATCGCCCCGTTGTCGCTGCGGGTCTTGAGCCTGGCCACGTCGCGCGGGGTCTGGCGATAGGGCCAGTCGGCCTGCGCGGTCACCCGGAAGGTGCGGCCGGACAGGTTGTAGTCGTTGACGTAGGCGGAGCCGAGATAGACCTCCAGCGCCTCGAACACCCGGGACGCCGGGACCTCCAGCATCTCCGCCTGCACCCGGTCGATGTCGGCATAGACCTTGGGCGTCTTGGTGCTGAACAGGGAGAATACCGAGGTGAGGCCCGGCTCGGCATTGGCGGCCGCGGCCACGGCCTGGGTCGCCTCCTCCAGGGCCGGCAGGCCGCGGCCGTTGCGGTCCTGGATCATCATCTTGAAGCCGCCGCCCGTGCCTAAGCCCCGGACCGGCGGCGGCATCAGGCTGAACACCATCGCCTCCTGGACCCCGCTCAGGCGCTGGCGGAAGTCGGCCAGGATCGCGTTGGCATCATGGCCCCCCGCCGCCCGCTCCGGGAACGGCTCCAGGGCGGAGAAGATCACGCCGCCGCTCGGCGTGTTGGTGAAGGTGGCGCCATCGAAGCCGGAGAAGGCCACGCTGTGGGCGACCCCAGGGGTTTCGCGGATCAGCCCCGCCACCTCGCGCACCACCTTGTCGGTACGGTCCAGGGACGAGCCGGGCGGGAGCTGGATCACGGTGATCAGGTAGCCCTGGTCCTGCTCGGGGATGAAGCCGCCGGGCGTGCGCTCCACCTGGAGCCAGGTGAAGCCCAAGAGGCCGGCATAGACGAGCAGGATCAGTACCGGCAGGCGCACCAGCCGCCGGGTCAGGCCGGCATAGCCGCCCGAGATCCGATCGAACACATGGTCGAAGCCGCGGAAGAAGGCGTGCACCGGCCGGGCCAGCAGGCCGGGCTTGTGGTGCGGATCGTGCGGCTTCAGCAGCAATGCCGCGAGGGCCGGGCTCAGCGTCAGCGACACGATCAGGGAGATGCCGGTGGCAGCGGCGATGGTCAGCGCGAACTGCCGGTAGAACTGACCGGAGATGCCGGTGATGAAGGCGGTCGGCACGAACACCGCGATCAGCACGAGCGCGATCGCGACCAGGGCTGTGCCGACCTCGTCCATGGTCCGGTGCGCCGCCTCCTTGGGCGTCATGCCGGCCGCCAGGTTGCGCTCGACATTCTCCACCACGACGATCGCGTCATCGACCACGATGCCGATCGCCAGCACCAGGCCGAACAGCGACAGGTTGTTGAGCGAGAAGCCCATCGCGGCCATCACCGCGAAAGTGCCGATGAGCGAGACCGGGATCGCCAGGATCGGGATGATCGAGGCCCGCCAGGTCTTGAGGAACAGGATCACCACGACCACGACCAGCGCCACGGCCTCGAAGATGGTCTTGTAGACCTCGTGGACCGATTCCGCGATGAACTCGGTGGGATCGTAGATGATTCGGTATTCCAGGCCCTCCGGGAAGTTCTGGGACAGCTCTTCCATGGTGGCGTGCAGCGCCTGGGACGTCGCCAGCGCGTTGGAGCCCGGGCGCTGGAACACCAGCAGCGGCAGGGCCGGATCCTCGTCGAGATAGCCGATGGTCGAGTAGTCGACCGCGCCGACCTCGACCCTGGCCACGTCGCGGACCCGGGTCACCCGCCCGCTGCCGTCGGTCTTGACCACGATGTTGGCGAATTCTTTGGGCTCGACCAGCCGGCCCTTGGTTTCCAGGTTGAGCTGGAAGTCGCCCGGTGACGGATTGGGCGGCTGGTTCAGCACGCCGGACGCCACCTGGACGTTCTGCGCGCGCAGGGCTGCCACGATCTCGCCGGGCGTCAGGTCCAGAGCAGCGGCACGCTCCGGGTCGATCCAGACCCGCATCGAATATTCGCGCGCACCGAACAGCTGGACATCGCCCACCCCGTCGACCCGGGACAGCACGTCGCGGACCTGCAGCACCGCGTAGTTGGACAGATAGAGCAGGTCCACCGCCGGGTCGGTCGACAGGAGATGGATGACCATCAGCATGTCGGGCGAGCTCTTCTGGGTAGTGATGCCCAGCCGCCGGACCTCCTCGGGCAGGCTCGCCTCCGCGATCGCCACGCGGTTCTGGACCAGCACCTGCGCCTTATCCAGGTCGGTGCCGAGGTCGAAGGCGATGGTGATGGTCAGCGCGCCATCCGCGGTGGACTGGGAGGACATGTAGAGCATGTCCTCCACGCCGTTGATCTCCTGCTCGAGCGGGGCTGCCACCGTGTCGGCCACGGTCTCCGCCGAGGCGCCGGGATAGGTCGCCCTCACCGTGACGGTGGGCGGGGCCACCTCGGGATATTGCGCCACCGGCAGGCCCAGATAGGCGATGCCGCCGACGATGGTGATGATGATCGAGACGACCGCCGCCAGGATCGGGCGGTCGACGAACACATGGGTGAAGCGCATCGACCGCTCCTCAGTTTTCCGTCGCCGCGACTTCGACCTCGACCTTGCCGGCCTCGGGCGTCACCTTGGCTCCTGGCCGCGCACGCACGAGCCCGTCCACGATCACGTCGTCCTGGCCGGTGATGCCCTGGCGCACGACGCGCAGGCCGTCATGGAGCGGCCCGATCCGCACGACCTTGGGCTGCACCACGCCCTCGGCATCCACCGTCATGATCAGCTTGCGCGCCTGGTCGCTCAGTACGGCCCGGTCCGGCACCAGGATCGCTTGGTAGGGCTCGGAGCCGGGCATGCCCAGCCGGCCGAACTGGCCGGGCGTGAGGAAGAGGTTCGGGTTCGCGACGATCGCCCGGGCGCGCAGGGTCCCGCTCGCCGGGTCGATCCGGTTGTCCAGGAAGTCGAGCGTGCCCTTGAGCGACCAGCTCTGCTCGTCGGGCAGGCGCAGCACGACCTCCACCTTGCCGTCACGCTGCGAGGCCATCCGCCCCTCCGCCGCGGCCCGGCTATAGGCCAGGAACTCGCTCTCGCTCATGTCGAAGTCGAAATAGATCGGGTCGAGCGCCACGATCGTGGTCAGGACGGTGGCGGATGGCTCGCCCGCCACCAGGTTCCCGACATCGACCAGCCGGCGCGAGATCCGGCCATCCAGCGGGGCGCGCACCTCGGTGAACTCCAGGTCCAGCTTCGCCTTGGCGAGCGCCGCCTCCGCCGACTGCACGCCGGCATCGGCCACCTCCTTGTCCTGTAGGCGCTGGTCGAAGGTCGCCTTGGCGACCGCCGACGTGGATACCAGGGCCCGGGAACGCTCCAGATCGGCCACCGCCAGCTGCTGGCGTGCCCGGGCGCTGACCAGGTTCGCCTCGGCCTCCTGCAGCGCATTGCGGAACGGCCGCTGGTCGATGATGAACAGGAGATCGCCCTTCTTCACCATCTGGCCGTCAGTGAACGCGATCTGTTCGAGATAGCCGGATACCCGGGCGCGTACGTCGACGATGGCATAAGGATTGAACCGGCCGGTGAACTCGTCCCGGTCGACGATCTCCTGGACGAGTGGCTTGGCCACGGTGACGGCCGGCGGCGGGGGCGCCGCTTCGGCCTGTTGCTGGTCGTCCTCCCCGCATGCAGCGAGTGCCGTCAGGGCAGCGAAGGCGGCGCCGATGCGCCAGATCCGACCGATCGTCATGACTTTCCCCCCACCTGCGGCATGCAGCCTCCGAAGCCGGCCCCCATCCGGGCTGGTGACGACCGCCTCGGGCATGACGCTTTCCCAGGTTCTGTATCAGTTGCTACGAAATGGGCAGCGGCCGCGTCGGGTCAAACCCCGGGGATTGTGACAAATATCACTTGGCATCGCTCCGCCCCCGCCCAGGTGCCCGACCTTGCTCACGGTCCATCCTGCGCCAATCTATCGTCCATCATGACGAATCCGGATGAATCCTGCCTGAAGCGGCGCGGACGACCTCGATCGTTCGACCGTGCCGCGGCACTTGAGCAGGCCATGCTGCTGTTCTGGCGCCAAGGCTATGCCGCGACCTCGATCGCCGACCTGACCGAAGCCATGGGCATCAGCCCGCCCAGCCTGTACGCGGCGTTCGGCGACAAGGAGCGGCTGTTCCTGGAGGCGCTCGATCGCTACCAGGGCGACGTGCTGAGCTCCGCCGCCCTGATCATGGCCCGAGCACCGAGTGCGCGGGCCGCAGTCGAGGCAGTGCTGCGCGCCACGGCCGACCGGCTGACCCGGCCGGACCTGCCGCGCGGCTGCATGGCGGTGACCTCCGCGATGAACTGCGGCGAGGAACTCAGCCACCTGGCCGAGGAGCTCGTCCGGCGGCGCAAGGCGTCGCTGCAGCGGCTGCGCGACCGGCTGGACCGGGCGCTGGCGGACGGCGAGCTGCCCGACGGGACCGACACGGCAGCCCTCGCCACCTTCTACCAGACCGTGGCGCAGGGCATGACGATCCAGGCACGCGACGGCGCCAGCCGGGACGAGCTGCTGGCCACCGTCGAGGCGGCGATGCGCGCCTGGCCCGGCAAGAACGAAGCGCAGCACGATCCGCAACCGGCCGACGCCACTGGACAGGCTGGCCGATAAGCCTGCACCCGCACGGGCCCGTGTCCTGAAATGCCCAGTTCATGGCAGGCCGCCGGCCCGGCGCGGCAAGCATCGCCAGCGCGCCGCGTGCTTGGCAGCTTCGCCGTCTGCGGCAAACCTCGTGCTCTTCGATCGAAGCAGCGCGCAACTCACTAATCCTCGTGGAGACCGACAGCATCAGTTGCCGGCTCGCCCTCTCTTCACTGCCCCGCAATCAATTTAGATCACAATGGCAGATAATTGACTATTAATATTGATCGACTATTCCTGGATACTCCATAAATACAAGTCATTGCAGATCGTTTATAATATTCATGCTGAAATTACACTTGGATCTGCTATGATGAGCGCCATTCCTATGTGCTGGGAGAAGTCGTTCTTCGAGAGAGGGTCCGCGAATGCAAACCAAGGCGATGGGGAAGAAGTGCTGGCGCTCGTTCGCTGGCCTGTTGCTGAGCTCGACACTGATGATCGGCGCACCGGCGCAGACCGCAGCGGCCCAGGAGGGTGAGGAGGCGGCGGCACGGGCCGTCTATGCGGGTGCCACCTATTCCAGCCCGATCGCGATCTCGCAGGACGACCGGCTGGTCTGGAGCGTGAACCCGGCCGACGACAGCGTGTCCGTGCTGCGCACCGACACCAAGATCGTGCTGGCCAAGATCAGGGTCGGCGACGAGCCCGAGAGCGTGGCCCTCGACCCGGACAACCGGTACGCCTACGTCGCGAACGCTGCCGGCAGCAGCGTGACGGTGATCCGGATCAACAATAGCGCCTATGGCAGCTGGTCGGCCCGGGTCGAGCGGACGATCACGACCGGCGCCGAGCCCTGGAACATCGTGATCTCGCCAGACGGCAGGCGGGTCTTCGCCGCCAACAGCGGCCAGGACACGATCACCGTCATCAACGCGGCGACCCGGACGGTCATCGGCCATGTCGACCTGCGCAATAGCCTGTGCAACGACCCCGACCGGCAGCGCCATTTCCAGCCGCGCGGCCTAGCGGTGACGCAGGACAACAAGAAGCTCTACGTCACCCGCTTCATTTCCTTCACCAAGCGCAACGGCGTGCAGGCCGACGATCAGGGCCGGGAAGGCCTGGTCTGCCGCCTGGACATCAACACCAATGCCAGCGGCATCAGCGGCTACAAGGTAGCCAAGGCGATCCGGCTGCAGCCGCAGGCGACCGGCTTCCAGATCGTCGCCAACGGGAGACCGGTCAGGGGCACCGCCTCCACGGCGTTTCCCAACCAGATGCAGAGCATCGTGATCCACGGGAACAATGCCTATCTGCCGAACATCGCAGCTTCACCGGAAGGCGTGCTGCAGTTCCAGAATTCTACTGAGGCCTACGTCAACACCATCAGGGGCATCAACGGCGCCAACCAGCAGGATGGCGGCGCGCTCAACCTGCATCTGGGCGCCAGGAACCCGGAGCCGGGCAAGAAGCGGCTGTTCTTCGCCAACACCTGGGCCATCGCCTTCACCAGCCCGAGCGGTGCCGGCAGCGCCTATGCGGTCTCGGCCGGCAGCGACCTGCTGGTCAAGCTCAGGGTGGCCGGCAACGGCAATCTCAGTTTCACCGTGGACAGCGACACCACCCGCTATATCGACCTGAACGATCCCGAGGACGCGGCGACCCGTGGCAATAATGCCGGCAAGAACCCGCAGGGCATCGTGATCGACTCGGCCGGCAGGTTCGCCTACGTCAACAATTTCGTGTCGCGCAACGTCTCCATCGTCGACCTGACCCGGGACCGGGTGGTGAAGGTGGTCCGCACCACACCCTTGCCCGCACCCGGCTCGCGGGCCGAACGGATCCTGGTCGGTGCGGAGATGTTCTTCTCCAGCCGCGGGCACTTCAACCGGATCGGGCGCGTGTCGGCTGATGAGCGCCTGTCCCAGGAGGGCTGGCAGAACTGCGCCAGCTGCCACTTCAAGGGCCTGACCGACGGCATCGTCTGGTCGTTCAACGCGGGTCCACGCAAGTCGATCTCGCTGGGCGGCACCTTCGATCCGCGCAACCGCAACCGGCAACGGATCCTCAACTATTCGGCGCTGCGGGACGAGATCCAGGACTTTGACCTCAACACCCGGAACGTGTCGGGACCGGGCCCGCTGGCGACGCCGATCGACTGTAGCGCGCCGCCGCCGCCACAGAGCAATTTCGACCCCAACCACGGCCTGATCCTGGGCGACGTCAACCCGAACCAGCCGCCCTGCGTGATCAACGACTTCCTCAAGCCCAACACCAACCGCAACCAGGCCACGGTCACGCTGCCGGGCAGCACGACCAGGGTGAAGTCGCTCGACGCGATGAAGGAGTGGGTGCAGTTCGCCGTGCGTCCGCTGAACGGCCCGCTCAACAGCCGGCAGATCCAGGGGGGCGTCCCGATCAGCCAGATCCAACAGGGCCGCGACCTCTTTAGGACCGGCGGGTGCGCCCGGTGCCATAATGGCGGACTGTGGAGCAACAGCATCGTCGACTTCAGGCCGCCGCCGAAGAACACCGACATCTTCTGCGAGCGGAACATCAACAACGCGGCCCTGCCCGGCTGTACCAAGGACCCGGCATTCGGCAACCCGGTGGCCGCCCAGTTCCTGGACCGATTCCTGGAGGATGTCGGCTCGTTCAATCTCGGCGTCAGAGGCAGGGGCAACCCGATCGACGGCAATATCGGTGCGCCCGAGAAGGCGTCGCCGGTCGTCGTCGCCGGTGTCCTGCAGGCCCAGCAGGATGCGCTCGGCATCGACTACAACAATGACGGCAAGGGTGTCGGCTTCAGCGTCCAGTCGCTGCTCGGCATCTTCGGGGCGCCGCCCTATATGCATAACGGCGCCTGCGAGACGATCGCCTGCGTCGTGGGCGACCGGAAGCACCGCACCGGCAACGGCCGGTTCGCCGACGGGCTGTCCGACCCGGCCAGGCGGGCGCTGGTCGTGAAGTTCGTGGAATCGATCAGCACGCAGACCACGCCGTTCTGAGCGAGACGGCCCGGATCCGGCCATCCCAGGTCCGGGCCGCCCAAGCCGTCATGGGTCACGGTCTTCCAAGCCAGGCCGGTTCAGGGCAAACCTGCCGGCAGGAACGCGTTCAGCTGCGAGACATGACCCGGATGAGCATGCGACCTTGGCTGATGGCAGCGGCGGCAGCCGCGCTGGCCGGCTGCAGCACCCTGCAGCCGCTGCCCGACCACCCGGGCGCCGTCGCCGCCATCGAAAGCTACTATGCCGCGCATGCCTGGGAGGAAGGTGCGCGCTGCGTCAGCCCCTCGATGCAGGTGACCCAGACACGGGTGCTGGAGGACACACCCGGCCGGCTGGTGGTCGAGACCCGGTACTATTGGCGCGACGGCAAGCGGACCGCCAAGGCTCCGGGCTTCTGCTCCGGCTTCAGCACCAGGACCTTCACTCTCGAAGAAGGCAGGGTGGTCGCCATGACCGGGGAGCAGCGGCGCTAGCAGGGCCTGCCGCCAGCCGGCCGGCCCGGCTCACACCCAGCCAGCCAGCTCCCGCTCGACCAGCTCGACGATCAGGCGGATACCGGCCTCACCGTCGTTCAGGCAGGGGATATAGGTGAACTGCTCGCCGCCCGCATGAGTGAAGATCTCGCGGTTCTCGCCCTCGATCTCCTCCAGCGTTTCCAGGCAGTCGACCGAGAAGCCCGGCGAGATCACCGCGACCTTCTTCACGCCCTGCTTGGGCAGGGCGGCCATGGTCTCGTCCAGATAGGGCTGGAGCCACTCGTCGGGGCCGAAGCGCGACTGGAAGCAGACCTGGGTCCGCTCCGGCTCCAGCCCCAGCTCGCTGAACACCAGCCGTGCGGTCTTGTGGCACTGGCAGTGATAGGGATCGCCGCGCAGCAGATATTCCTTGGGCATGCCGTGGAAGCTCATCACGAGCTTGTCCGGCTGCCAGTCCAGCCCGGCCAGATGGTCGCGGATGCTGTCGGCGATGGTCCGGACATAGCTTGGATGGTCGTGATAGGGGGGTGCCGTGCGCAGGGCCGGCTGCCAGCGCATGGACATGAGCTTCTTGAACACCACGTCGCAGCCGGTAGCGGTCGTGGCGGCGCTGTATTGCGGGTAGAGAGGCAGGAGGACCAGCCGGGTGCAGCCCTGGCGGAACAGCCGCTCCACCACCGCCGGCAGGGCCGGGTTGGCGTAGCGCATGCCAAAATCGACGACCACGTTCGGGTAGCGCCCGGCCAGGATCGCCTGGACCTTCTGCGCCTGGGAGCGGGTCACCGTCTTGAGCGGCCCCTCGTCCAGCTCCTTGTTCCAAATGGTCTCGTAGTCCTTGCCCTTGCGGCCGGGCCGCTTGGTCAGGATCACGCCCTGGAGGAGAGCCTGCCAGAGCAAAAACGGCTTCTCGATCACGCGGCGGTCGGACAGGAACTCCGACAGGTAGCGGCGCATCGGCCAGTAGCTGGTCCCGTCCGGCGTGCCGAGATTGGACAGGATCACCCCGATCTTCTCACGGAGGACGGGCGGATGGCCCTGTGGCAGCGGGCCGGTGGCGGCGGCTTGTGGCGCAACGCGGCTGCCTGGCCGCTCGATCTGCCCGATCATCGATCCCCCTCCGGACTGGCACCTGCCAGATAATGCCCAACCGGCCATGTGCAAGTGGCGGGGCCGGGCCGCCGCCGGCGGGGGTGGCCCTGGCCGGCCGCGGCCCCTACCATGAAGGTCGATCCCGTTGGCTTCATGGAACGCCGCCATCATGACCCAAGCATCGACCCACGCGCCGAACTCGCTCGCGGCCCGCGACATCGCCTATCTGATCCATCCCTACACGAACCTGCGCGTGCACGAGAAGCAGGGCCCGCTGGTAATCACCAAGGGCAAGGGCGTGTGGGTCGAGGACGATGACGGCAAGCAGTATATCGAGGGCTTGGCCGGCCTTTGGTGCGCGGCGCTGGGCTTCGACAACAAGCGGCTGGTCGAGGCGGCGCGCCGCCAGATGGAGGTCATGCCCTATTCGCACCAGTTCGCGCACCGCTCGACCACGCCCGTGATCGAGCTGGGCGAGAAGCTGCTGGCGATGGCCCCGGACAGCCTGACCAAGGTCTGGTTCGTCAATTCCGGCTCCGAGGCGATCGACACCGCGATCAAGCTGATCTGGTACTACAACAACGCCAAGGGCCGGCCCGAGAAGAAGAAGATCATCAGCCGCCGGCGCGCCTATCATGGCATCACGCTGGCGGCCGGCCACCTGACCGCGCTGGAGTATGCCCGCAAGGGCTTCGACCTGCCGATGGCCGACCGGTTTCTGAACGTCACCCCGCCGACCCTGTACCGCGAGGGCCAGCAGGGCGAGACCGAGGAGCAGTTCACCGACCGGCTCGCCAAGGAGCTGGAGGACCTGATCCAGGAACACGGCGCCGACACGATCGCCGCCTTCGTCGCCGAGCCGGTCCAGGGAGCTGGTGGTGTGATCGTCCCGCCGGACAGCTACTTCCCCAAGATCATCCCGATCCTGAAGAAGCACGACATCCTGTTCGTGGCCGACGAGGTGATCTGCGGCTTCTGCCGGACCGGCCAGATGTTCGGCTCGCAGACCTACGGCATCCAGCCGGACCTGATGACCGTCGCCAAGCAGCTCTCCTCGGCCTACCTGCCGATCGCAGGCCTGCTCATGAGCGACGAGTTCTACCAGGTGCTGGCCGACCGCTCAGCCGAGCTCGGCAATATCGGCATGGGCTACACCTATGGCGGCCACCCGGTCGCGGCGGCGGTCGCCCTGGAAACGCTGAAGATCTACGAGGAGGAGGACACGCTCGGCCACGTCCAGTCCGTCGCCCCGCACTTCATGAAGCGGCTGAAGGCGATGGAGCAGCACCCGCTGGTCGGCGAGGCGCGCGGCGTGGGCCTGATCGGTGCCGTCGAGTTGGTCAAGGACAAGGCGACCCGCGAGCAGTTCCCGGCATCGGCCAAGGCCTCGGTCACCGCGGTCAATGCCTGCCTGCCGCACGGCCTGATCCTGCGCGGCCTGCCCTTCGACGCGATCGGCATCTGCCCGCCGCTAATCATCAACGAGGCCGAGATCGACCAGCTGTTCGACCGGCTCTGGTCGGGGCTGGACGACGCGATGGACAAGCTGCAGGCGGCCTGAGCGGGCACCCGCTCATGATCGAGGGCGGTCGGCCCGGTGCCGGCCGCCCTTGCTTTCAGGCATGGCAGGTGGCGGCGCCCGCCTTGCCTTTCGCCTTCAGGAACGACTTGGTCTGCTGCCACCAGGCCGCGTTGGGGTCCCAGGTGGCGCGCTGAACCTTGCCGTCCACCCGCGGCAGCAGCGTCCCCCATAGGCACAGGCTGTCGCCCAGCCGATAGGCCGTCTCAAGCTGCTCGCGGAAGAAGTCGCCCGGGATGATCTGGTAGCGGATCTTCGGATCGCTGCTCAACTCGTGATACTGCATCCAGAGCCAGGGCATCACGGGCTTGCCGTACTTGTGCGCCTCCTCCGCGACGATTTCGGCGAACTTGGCCCAGTTCTGCCGGTTCGACGTGTAGGCGTGGTAGGAAGGCATGATCCAGTCGACCTTGTCCGCCAGCGGCTGCATCATGCGGTTGACGCGCTGCTGGTAGGCCAGCCGCTCGCCGCCGGCGATATAGTCGCCGTACCGATTCTTCGGCATGATGCCATAATAGGCGAGCTTGGTGGTCGAAGGCACCCGGGCCCGCACATACTCGATCGCCCGGATATACTTCTCGCGCTGCGGCGCGGAGGCCGCGTTCCAGCGCTCGATGTCGAGCGTGACCAGAGGGAAGTTGTTCGCCTTGACGATGGCGATGACCTTGTCCAGTTTCCGGTAGTCGGGATTCTCGCCGGTGATCAGGTCGTTCTGATAATAGATCGGCATGCGCGGCAGGCCGCACTTGGCCAGATCACTCGGCCC
>NZ_WUJP01000795.1 GCF_009806515.1 Geminicoccus flavidas
ATTGTTCCAGCGCATGCACTCCCAGGCGATGAAGTTCTTCTTGTCGGGCGTGGGAGTAGGGGTAGGCGTGGGCGTCGGATTGGGAGTGGGTATAGGCTTCGGCGGCGTCGTGCCGCCCTTCAGGCCGGACAATAGATCCGTCAGGCCCGGGGCCGTAGGCGTGGCAACCAGCCCGGCCAGGAAATCACGTCGCTGCATCGAGGCTTCCTCAAGAGAACCGGAATTATTGCGACGCCCATGCTACGATCTCTCGTCGCGTCGCTTTCCGGTATATCAATTGTGCTTCATCCACCTGCGTACTTGCGTGTCGCGAGTACACACAGCCTGTACTCACGGCACGCCGGCGCAATACAAACTCTGCCATCAGATTTTGCAACCCTTGATGTCATGCCCCGTGGTCTTGAGGAAGGCCTTTGTCTCCCTCCACCAACTGGCCTTGGGCTGCCAGACGAGCCGGTCGGTGCTCCCGCCGCTCTTGGCGCGCGTCCCCCACAGGCACACCGCGTCGGCCCGGCTGCGCGCCTTCTCCAGCTCGCTGCGGAAGAACTCGCCTGGAATGAGCTTGTAGCGCAGCTTCTTGTCCGGCGACTGGTCGTGAAACTGCGGCCAGAGCCAGGGCATCACCGGCTTGCCGTAGGCATTGGCCTCCGCGAGGATGATGTCCGCGAACTTCGCCCAGCGCGTCCGATTGCCGTCATAGGTGTAGAGCGAGGGCATGATCCAGTCGCACTTGGCGGCCAGCGGGCGCATCGACCGGTTGGACGTGCGCTGCCGGGCGAGCCGGCTGCCCCCAGCCACATAGTCCGGATAGGCATAGCCCGGCATGATCCCCCAATAGCCGAGCTTCACCGAGCTTGGCACCTTGGAGCGGATCCGCTCGATCACCCGGATGAGCTTGTCCCGGCCGGACGCCGTGGCTGGGTCCCAGCACTCGATGTCGAGGGTCACGAGCGGCGGCCTGGCCGAGCGGATCTGCGCTGCGACCTTGTCGATCTTGGCGAGGTCGATCGCCTTCTTGGTCACCAGCGCCGATTCGTAGAAGATCGTCATGGTGCGCATGCCGCAGGCGCTGAAGCTGCCGGGCAGCTTGTTCCAGCGCATGCATTGCCAGACCGGGAACTTCGAAGCAGCAGCCGCAGGCTGGCCTGAGAACGGCAGTGCAGCCGCGGCGGACAGCCCAAGCAGGCCCCCGAGAAAATGACGCCGTTCCATGCTTCTTGTCATATTTTTTCCGGATGCTGGAGCGTTGTACGTGCTTCATCCGGAAAATCTGCCAGAAATGACCTTTGGACCAGTGACAATCCTGTAGGAGCCGGTCTGCCCTGCGTCTGGCGCGGGTCCGCCAGGTCCGCCAGGCGAGGCTTGCGCCGCCGCCTCGCCCGTGCCACGCGCACAGGCCGCGTGGATGCTTGCCCGAGGGCCCGGAGGAGGAACGCAGGTGGATGATCCTGTCGCGGTGCTGGTGACCCGCGGCGACCACATCGAGAGCCGCCATCGCGGCCGCCTGGCGATGGCCGACCGCACCGGACGGCTCGTGCTGGCGCTGGGCGATGTCGCGGAGCCGGTCTTTCCCCGCTCGGCGATCAAGCCGTTCCAGGCCGTGCCCCTGGTGGAAACCGGCGCCCTCGACGCATCGGGCGGCGATGCCGCGGACCTGGCCCTGGCCTGCGCCTCGCATAACGGCGAGGCGCGCCATGTCGCGCGGGTCCGCCGGTGGCTGGCAGGGGCCGGCCTTGCCGAGACCGACCTGCGCTGCGGCAGCCACCCTCCCCTCCACCTGGATGC
>NZ_WUJP01000796.1 GCF_009806515.1 Geminicoccus flavidas
CATGAGGCAGCGCCTCCTGGCCGGGCAGCCGCCCTCGCCTTTGTGCAACAACTGCTCGGGCAAGCATGCCGGGATGCTGATGGCGGCCCGCCAGCTCGGCGCGCCGCTCGCGACCTATCTAGAGTGCCTCCATCCGGTGCAGCGCCGGATCGACCAGGTGCTGCGCGAGCTGACCGGGATCGATCCCCTGCCCACCCCCGGCATCGACGGCTGCGGCGTGCCCTCCTGGCCGATCCCGCTCGATGCCCTGGCCCGCGCCGCCGCCCGCCTTGCCTGCCCTGAGCGCCTGTTCCCGGCCCGGGCGGCGGCCCTGCGCCGGATCGCGGACGCGATGACCGCTCATCCCGATCTGGTCGCCGGCACCGGCCGGATCTGCACCGCGTTGATGCAGACGGCTCCCTGGATCGTCGCCAAGACCGGGGCCGAGGGCGTCTTCCTCGCCGGCAACCGCCGCACCGGTCAGGGCTTGGCCCTGAAGGCGGTGGACGGTGCCACGCGCGCCGCCGAGGCGATGCTGCTGGGCACGCTGCGCCGGCTTGGCTGGCTGCATGGCGCCGAGCCTACCGCCCTTTCGGCCTTCGGCGAGAAGCCGATCCGCAACGTGGCCGGGCTGGAGGTCGGCCGCATCCTGCTGGCCCCGGGCTTCGCGGAGGCTATCCCTTGAGGATCACCGGCGGCGGGCCGGTCATGATCGCCGGCGTGGACGAAGTCGGCCGCGGCCCCTTGTGCGGCCCGGTGGTCGCCTGCGCGGTGATCCTGCAGCGGCCGGTGGATGGCCTGGCCGACAGCAAGGCCCTGCGCGCGGCCGAGCGCCAGCGCCTCGCCGCCATCCTGCGCGAGCAGGCAATCGTGGCACTCGGTGCGGCCTCGGTGCGCGAGATCACCCAGCTGAACATCTTCCACGCCTCGATGCTGGCGATGCGCCGGGCGGTGGCGCGGCTGCCGGTCCGCCCGGCCCGGCTCCTGGTCGACGGCAACCGGGTGCCGGACGCGCTCGACCTGCCGGCCGAGGCGATCGTGAAGGGGGACGCGCTGGTCGACTGCATCGCCGCCGCCTCGATCGTCGCCAAGGTGGTGCGTGACCGGGCGATGGCGCGCCTAGCCCTGCGCTGGCCGGGCTACGGCTTCGAGCGCCATGCCGGCTACCCCACTGAGCTGCACCGCAAGGCCCTTCTGGAGCTGGGCCCCACGCCGCACCACCGCCCCAGCTTCAAAGGAGTGCTCGGGCCGGCGGCGCTGGACGCCGAGGACGAGGAAGCGGTGGCCGAAATGGACGAGCCCTCTGGCGTGATGGCCTGATTCCGTGGTCCAAGCGCGGCGGGCAGAGCAACGGGAAACGGGTCCGATGGATCAGGCAGCGGTCATGGCGGAATTCGAGGCGGCGGGTGCGTTGCTGCGCGGCCATTTCATCCTGACCTCCGGCCTGCGCAGCCCCGTCTACCTGCAGTGCGCCCGCGTGCTGATGGACCCGGCCCGTGCCGAGCGCCTGGCGAAAGCGTTGGCCGCGAAGCTGGCCGGAATCGAGGTCGACCTGGTGGTGGCGCCGGCCATGGGCGGCATCCTGGTCGGCCATGAGCTGGCAAGGGCGCTGGGCGTGCCCTCGATCTTCACCGAGCGCGTCGATGGCCGCTTCACCCTGCGCCGCGGCTTCGCGATCCCGCCGGGTGCCAGGGTCTTGGTCGCCGAGGATGTAGTCACCACCGGCATGTCCACGAAGGAATGCATGGAGGTGATCCGTGCCGAGGGCGGCCAGGTCGTGGCCGCTGCCTGCCTGGTCGACCGCTCGGGCGGCCGCGCCGATCTCGGCGTGCCGCATCTCGCCCTGATGGCGCTGGACCTGCCGACCTACCAGCCCGACCAGCTCCCGCCGGAGCTCCAGGCGATCCCGCCGGTCAAGCCGGGTTCGCGACCGGGTCAGCCCAAGGCCTGAGCGCTTGCTGTTCGCGCGCAGCCGCCGCCCGGGCTTCTGGGAGCGCACCCGCATGGCCGTGCTGCCGCGCACCGGCCTGCGCCGCGCCATGCGCTATCGATTGCAGCGGATCGGCCGGATGGGTGGCTCGCCGCACTACCTGGCCGGCGGCGTGGCCCTGGGCGTGGCGCTGGCACTCACTCCCTGGTTCGGCCTCCATTTCATGATCGCCGTGGTGCTGGCGCGGCTCCTCAGGGTCAGCGCGCCGTTGGCCCTGGCCTTCACGCTGTTGAACAATCCCTGGACCCTGCCGATCGTGATGATCGTCGACTACGAGCTGGGCCGGCTGATCCTGGGCGAAAGCGTGATGGGCCTGCCGCCGCTCGACGCGCTGACCTGGGACTATCTGCTGAACGAGGGCGAGGCGCTGCTGCTGCCGCTCATGGTCGGCAG
>NZ_WUJP01000797.1 GCF_009806515.1 Geminicoccus flavidas
CACGCCCCTCGCCGTCCTGGGCTATTTCGGGGTTTACTGGCCGCTGCGCCGCAAGGTCGCGCGGATGCAGCGGGACCGGCGCACCCGCCTGGATGCACGCCGTGCCGCTGCCCTGGCGCTGGAGCCGGGCCGGGTGGTCGTCTGATTGGCTGAATTGGGAGGAGTCACATGTCGGAGCTAGCGGATCTCGGCGTCACCGGCCTTGCGGTCATGGGTGCCAACCTCGCCCGCAACGCCGCGCGCAAGGGCCTGAGGGTCGCCGTGCACAACCGCAGCAACGAGAAGACCGAGCGGCTGCTCGCCGAGTTCGGCCACGAGGGGAACTTCGTCGGCAGCAGCTCGATGCAGGAGTTCGTGAGTTCGCTTTCCAGGCCGCGGGTGGTGATCATCATGGTCAAGGCCGGCCAGCCGACCGATGCGGTGATCAATGAACTTGTCCCGCTCCTGGAGAAGGGCGACATCATCGTGGACGGCGGCAACGCGCTGTTCAGCGACACCCGCCGCCGCGAGCGCGAGCTGGCCGAGCGCGGCATCCTGTTCGTCGGCATGGGCATCTCCGGCGGCGAGGAAGGTGCCCTGGAAGGCCCCTCCATGATGCCCGGCGGTGCCCGCTCCGCCTGGGACCGGATCGCGCCCATGGTCACCAGGATGGCGGTCTCGGTCGATGGCACACCCTGCTGCGCCTATATGGGCCCGGACGGTGCCGGCCATTACGTGAAGATGGTGCATAACGGCATCGAGTATGCCGACATGCAGCTCATCGCCGAGGCCTACGACCTGATGCGCACGGTTTATGGCATGAGCGCTGCCGAGATCGGCGAGGTGTTCGCCTCCTGGAACACCGGCGACCTCGATTCCTACCTGATCGAGATCACCGCGATCGTGCTGGCGAAAACGGACGCCGCCACCGGCAAGGCGCTGGTCGACCTGATCCGCGACGAGGCCGAGCAGAAGGGGACGGGCCGCTGGACCGCCCAGTCCGCGCTCGACCTGGGCGTGCCGATCACCGCCATCACCGAAGCCGTCTATGCCCGGGCATTGTCCGGCCGCCCCGCCCAGCGCGCGGCTGCTGCCAAGGAACTGGGCGAGATCAAGCCCGCCGGGAAGAAGGCCGGCGCCGCCGAGATCGGAATGATCCGCGACGCGCTCTATGCGTCCAAGATCGTAGCCTACGCCCAGGGCTTCGAGCAGCTCGAGGTCGCATCCAGGACCTATGACTGGAACCTCGATCTGGGCACCATCGCCACGATCTGGCGCGGCGGCTGCATCATCCGCGCGGCCTTCCTCGACCGGATCAAGGAAGGCTACGCCCAGCACGCCAGCGCCCCCAGCCTCCTGCTCCAGCCCTATTTCCGCGACGGCGTGCTGAAGGCCGAGCAGGCCTGGCGCGACGTGGTCGTCCTGGCCGTCCAGAACGGCGTGGCCGTCCCGGCCTTCGCCTCGTCGCTCGCCTATTACGACGGCCTGCGCCGCTCCCGCGGCCCCGCCAACCTGCTCCAGGGCCTGCGCGACTATTTCGGCGCCCACACCTACCGCCGCTTCGACAAGGACGGCAGCTTCCACACCCGCTGGTCGCAGAACGGGAGCGAGGTGGAGGTCTGAGAAGCCTTCGGCTGCGGCCTCTCCCTCACGTCATTTCCCGCTCCCTCGTGTCATCCCCCGCGGAGGCGGGGGATCAACCGCCCGATGACGGCCTCCTCCAGCCTGCCCCTGACTGGCGATTGCCGGGGCTGAGCATGCTGCGGACGGCGCACGGCGGTTGATCCCTGGTCAAGCCGGGGGATGACGAGCAGGAACGTCCGCGCCCGCAACGGCCGCTCCCTTCACGCCAGTCAAGCCGGCTCCGCAACGGGAGCCGGCGCGAGTTCCATCACTCCACCGCGTCGAGCACCGCACCCAGCTTGTCGGCGATCTCGTCGATATGGGCCTTGGTCAGCACCAGCGGCGGCGACATGGCAATGGTGTCGCCGGTGACGCGCAGCATGATGCCCTTCTCATAGCCTTCCACCATCGCGTCATAGGCCCGCTCGGCCGGCGCGCCCGGGCGCGGCGCCAGCTCGACTGCCGCCATGATGCCGATGGTGCGGATGTCGATGACGTTGCGCC
>NZ_WUJP01000798.1 GCF_009806515.1 Geminicoccus flavidas
GGCCCTTCAGCGAGTGGATGGCATCACCCCAGTAGCTCTCCAGGGAGGCGGCGTTCTCGAACACGCCCTCCTCCTTGTAGACATCCAGCGTGGCCAGCGCCGCAGCGCAGGCGACCGGGTGCGCGGAGTAAGTGTAGCCGTGGAACAGCTCGATCGCCCGCTCCGGCCCCCCGTTGTTCATGAAGGTGTCGTAGATCTCCTTGGACACCATCACCGCACCCATCGGGATGGTCGCCGAAGTCAGGCCCTTGGCCGTGGTGATCATGTCCGGCTGCACCCCGAAATATTCGGCCCCCGACGACTTGCCGAGCCGGCCATAGCCGGTGATCACCTCGTCGAAGATCAGGAGGATGCCGTGCTTCTTCGTGATCTCGCGCAGCTTCTGCAGGTAGCCCACCGGCGGGGCTAGCACGCCGGTCGAGCCCGCCACCGGCTCCACGATCACCGCCGCGATGTTCGACGCGTCATGGAGCGCCACCAGCCGCTCCAGGTCGTCGGCCAGGTGCGCGCCCCAAGCCGGCTGACCCTTGCTGTAGGCCTGGTGCTCCAGGCTGTAGGTGTGCGGCAGATGGTCGACGCCCGCCAGCATGACGCCGAAATACATCCGGTTCTTGACCATGCCGCCGACGGAGATGCCGCCAAAGCCCACGCCATGGTAGCCGCGCTCGCGGCCGATCAGCCGAGTGCGGGTGCCCTGCCCTTTGGCGCGGTGGTACGCCAGCGCGATCTTGAGCGCAGTGTCGACCGACTCCGAGCCGGAATTGGTGAAGAAGGCGTGGTCCAGACCGCCCGGGAACAGATGCGCCAGGCGCGAGGCCAGCTCGAACGACTTGGGATGCGCCCACTGGAAGGGCGGCGCGAAGTCGAGATCGGCCGCCTGGTTCTGGATCGCCGCCACGATCTTGGGATGGGCATGGCCAGCATTGACGCACCACAGGCCCGCGGTGGCGTCCAGCAGCTTGCGGCCGTCCTGAGTGGTGTAGTGCAGGCCCTCGGCCTTCACGAGCATCCGCGGGTTCTTCTTGAAGTCGCGGTTGCTCGTGAACGGCATCCAGAAGCTCTCGAGATCGTTCGGAGCGGTGGCGAGATCCTTGGTGAGCATTCTTGAGCCTCTGCACTGATGGGGCCGGTCCATGCCCGTTCTTGCCGGACCAGGACCGGAACGATCACATCATGACGTAGCCCGCAAGCCAGAGCCAGGAGACTGCGGCCGCCTGGGCCAGCAGCGTCATCGGGATGCCGGCCCTGGCATGCTCCAGGAAGCCCAGGCGCACGCCCGCCTCGGCGGCGCGCTCGACAGTGATGATGTTGGCGAGGCTGCCGATGATCAGGAAGTTGCCGGCCAGCGTCGAGAGCGAGGCCAGGGCGTAGAGCGCGCCATCGGGCAGGTCCGGCAGGATGCCCAGGATCAGCATGACGATCGGCACGTTGCCGATCGTGTTGCTGCCGACCAGCGCCAAAGGTGCGAGCACGGCCAGCCGGTCGGGCAGCAGGCCCATCACCTCCAGCCGGGCGATCGCGATCGCCGGCAGGCCGGTATCGGCCAGGGCTGCTGTCACCACGAACAGCCCGCCGAACAGGACCAGGAGGTGCCAGTCGACCAGGCCCAGTAGCTGCCGCGTCGCCATGCGCCGGCTGACCAGGAGCGCCCCCGCCACCACCAGCACGGTGGTGGTGTGCGGGATCGGGGTGGTGAAGCCCGCGAGCAGCACCGCTGCCCAGAACATTGCCTTGATCATGGCGCCGCGCGCCACCGGCGGCCGATCCACCGGCTCGCTTCCCCGCGTCCCTGGCTCGGCCGGTCGCTCCACCAGTGCGCTGCGCCACTGCCAGCGCACCACCAGCCACACGGCCGCCAGCCCGGCCAGGGCCGGCGGTGTGCAGGCGGCGGCGAAGTCCCAGAACTCCAGGCCGCCCACCGAACCGATCAGGATGTTCTGCGGGTTGCCGATCAGGGTCGCGGCCGAGCCGGCATTGGCCGCCCCGGTGAGTGCGATCAGATAGGGCCTGGGGTCCAGGCCGCGGACCAGCAGGCCCTGGCACAGGAGCGGCGTGATCGCCCAGACCACCACGTCGTTCGCCAGCACGGCGGACAGGATGCCCGGCACCACCACCACGACAACCAGGATGGTGGCGGGGCTCGCCCTGGTCGCGGCGATCGTCCAGGCCACTCGGTCATAGAAGCCGGCGGCCGCGAACTGGGCCGAGAGCACCATCAGGCCGAACAGGATCACCAGGGTCGGGAAGTCGATCGCCGCCAGCACGCGTGCGGGCGACACTGCCTCGGTTGCGAACAGGACGATCGCACCCAGGAGTGCTATGCCGGTGCGGTCGATCCGCAGGCCCGGCCAGCGGCCCAGCGCCATCCCGGCATAAACGGCGAGGAAGCTGGCGACGACCAGCAGCGTCAAGGAAATGGCCTCCAGCCCCCCTTGGCGCTAAGTTCGCAGGGCCTGGCCCGCACAAGCAGCGGGCGGGCGTGGATTGTCCAGTGTGGAATATGTCGCTAAGGCGATAGCGTGCGGCGGGCCATGTGGTCCGAGAGCCGGTCAGGGAGCGGATCATGCAGCAGCAGACACAGGTCGCTTCGGCAGTATCGGGCGTCGAGCGTGCCACCGCGGGGATGCTGGCCCTCCTGCTCGGGCTGTTCCTGGTCTGGGGCGCTGGCTTTGCCAACTCCCAGACGATCCACGACGCGGCGCATGACGGTCGCCACAGCTTCGCCTTCCCCTGCCACTGACCGGCCGGACGGAATCCCCCGCGATGCTCAGCATGTTCCGCCGCGTGGTGCTGACCGGCATCGGCGCCGGGTTGCTCGCCGGCCTGCTCGTCACCTTCGTCCAGGCGTTCACCACGATCCCGCTGATCGTCGCGGCGGAAGTCTACGAGACCGGCCACGATCACGAACATGAGCATGAGGCCCGGCTCGACGGCAGCCTGCTGGTCCTTGCCCATTCCACGGTCGGCGAGCCCCCGGCCCTGCCGGGCGAGCCTGAGCCGGTCTCGCTCGAGCGGCGGCTCTCCACGCTCGTCGCGAACCTGGTCACCGGGGCCGGGTTCGGCCTGCTGCTGGCCGGTGCCATGACGCTGGCCGGCCACCGCTTCGCCCCGCAGCGCGGGCTGCTCTGGGGCATGGCCGGCTTTGCCACCTTTACCCTGGC
>NZ_WUJP01000799.1 GCF_009806515.1 Geminicoccus flavidas
TCCCTCGCTGGGCCTCGCGCCGGAAGTGCCGGGTGCGGTGACCGCGGAACTGGCCGCACGGCAGGCCTGGTGGCTGATGACCGCTGGGCTCACCGCCGCCGGCTTGGCATTGATCCTGCTCTCCGGCCGCAGCCTTCTGGCCCTGCTCGGCATCCTGGTGCTCGCCCTGCCGCACGTGATCGGCTCGCCGGCCGCCGGCACCCATGGCGGTGCCGTCCCGCCCGAACTCGCGGCCGAGTTCGTCAGCGCCTCGCTGGTCAGCCAGGCGATCTTCTGGGCGGTGCTGGGCTATGCGGTGGGCTGGATCGGCCACCGCCTGGATGCGCCGTCACCTGCCCGCCTGCCTCAGCCGGCCTGATCGTCCGGCTCGCGGCCTTTGGGCGGGGCAGTCCCCTCCAAGACCTCGACCGGCACACCCATCGCGGCGGCAAGCCGGACCTGGCCGCTGCCGCGCCTTGCCGGTTGCTGCTGGCTCTCGTGCGGCTTCCAGCCGGACAGATGCAGGATGTCGAAGCTGGCGATCACCCTGCCGTCGGCCCTGGCGAACCGTTCCCCGTAGATCTCGGCGGCGCGCAGGAGCAGGTCGCGGCGGAACAGGCCTCTCGGCCGTTCCAGCAGGGCCCCGCCCTCGCCCATCGACTGCAGCTCGTGCAGCAGCGCCAGCGCGTCGGGATAGGACACGGTGATGCGGTCGACATCTGCCACCGGCAGGGCCAGCCCGGCCCGCTGCAGGAGTGCGGCGGCATCGCGGATGTCGACGAAGGGAGCCACCCGCATGGCCGCCCCGCCCTTGATGTCCAGTTCGGCCTGCAGCAGGGCGGTGCGCAGTTCGAACAGGCTCTCCCCACCCAAAAGCGCCAGCAGCATCAGCCCGTCGGGTGCCAGGATCCGGCGCAGCTGGAGGAGCACGCCCGGCAGGTCGTCGACATGGTGCAGTGCCAGCGCGCTCACCACGAGGTCGAAGCTCTCATCAGCGAACGGCAGCGCTTCCGGCTCGGCTTGGACCTTCAGCCCGGGCCCTTCATCCAGGGCATCGGCCACCGGATCGACCGCCACGATGAGCTCCCGCCCTGGCCCTGCCAGCCGCAGGAGGTCGGCCAGCCGGCCGCGCCAGCTGCCCAGCTCCAGGACCCGGGGGAACGGCCGGCGGATCTCGCTCAGGCGCTCCACCAGCCGGTCGGCCACCTCGTCCAGGAGGAAGGGCTCGTAGCGCCGGTCGGCCAGCGCGCGGATGCGGTTGCGGTGCACGGCCCGCCGGTCGAAGAGGCGGGGAAGCTCGGTCATGTTGCTCGTGCCAGTTGGTCGATGCGGCGGGTGCGCCCGGCAAAGCGCAGGCTCAGACAGAGAAATGCGAGGGCCAGGCCGATCAGCAAGCCCAGCCACAGCCCGATCAGGCCGAATCCGGCCGGGAAGGCGAGCAGCCAGGCCGAGCCGACCATGGCCGGCCAGAAGCAGCTCACATGGATCGCGGTGGGCACCCAGGTGTCGCCGGTGCCGCGCAGGGCCGCGGTGACGATGCCCTGGCCGCTGTCCACCAGCATGGTCGGGCCGACCACCAGCAGGGCCGTGGCGATCGCCGCCACCACCAGCGGGTCGGCGGCATAGAGCCAGCCGATCGGCAGGCGCAACCCGAGGATGAATGGCAAGAAGCACAGCATGATGGTCAGGCCGATGGCGACCCCGACCCAGCCAGCGCGCGCGACCCGCTCCTTGGCACCCCTGCCCACGGCGTGGCCGACCCGCACCGAGGTCGCGGTCGCCACCCCGAGCGTCAGCATGTAGAACAGCGCGTTCAGATTCATCACCGCCTGGTGGGCGGCCAGCTGCACGGTGCCGAGCCAGCCGGCCATCACCAGGATGAACTGGAACGCGCTGCTTTCCAGCCCCTGCGAGGCGGCGAACGGCAGGCCCAGGCGCAGGAGCTGGCGGCGCACCGGCCAGACCGGTGCCAGCCTGCCGCGCACGCCGTAGGCGCCATGGCCCCGAAAGCTGAGCGCATAGCCGATCAGGGCCAGGGCACCTACCCAGCGGGTGATCGAGGTCGACAGTGCCGCCCCTTGCGCGCCCAGCATCGGCAGGCCGAACGGGCCGAACATCAGGAGCCAGTTCAGGAACGCGTCGAGCAGCACGCCGGCCCACATCACCACCATCCCGGCATGGGGCCGGCCGATCGCCTCCAGAAAATAGCTGGTGGCGGAGAACAGGAGCACGGCCGGCATCGCCAGGGCGAAGGCGCGCATGACCGCGGCACCGCCCACCACCACTTCCGGGCTCTGCCCCAGCCAGCCGAGGATCGTCTCGCCCGGCAGGAGCAAGAGGCCGGTGGCCACGCCCAGCAGCCCCGTGTCGATGCAGGCGATCCGCCAGATCCGCCCGGTCTCGCTGGCCTGCCCCGCCCCGATCGCCTGGGACACCAGCACCACCGTGCCGGTGGCGAGGCCAATGCCCAGCAGCATGAACAGGATGAAGGGCGCGTTGCCGACCGCGTAGAAGGCCAGCTCGCTGGCCCCGAACCGCCCGGTCATGATCGTGTCGACGGCGGCCATCACCAGGATGCCGGCGCGTGCCACCATGACGGGAAGGGCGAGACGCAGGGTCTCGCGGATGTCGGCACGCATGGGACAGCCATCCGGGCGGCCGGGTCGCCCACCCGGCCGGCTCTGCTTCAGGTCATTCGGCGATCAGGTAGGAGGCGAGCCCGCCATCCTCTGTGCCAGCATAGAGCCGTTTGCCGTCCTTCGAGAAGACCAGGGCGGTCACCATGTCCGCACCCGGGCTGTCCAGCGGGATGCTCCGTTCCGAGCCGAACGAGAGCAGCTTCGCCGAGCCGTCGGCATGGCCCACCGCCACGATCGCCACCGAGGGATGGAATGCCACCGCGGTGATCGGCACGTCGGTATACTCGCCCAGCTCCTCCGGCGCCTTGCCCATCGGCCCCTTGCCGGTGAAGTCCCAGACCACCAGCGTGTCGGAGCCGCCCGTGCCGAGCTTCTTGCCATCCGGCGAGAAGGCCAGTGTGCGCGGCTTGGCAGGATAGCCCGACATGCGCATGTCCTGCCCGTCCGCCAGCCGCCAGCCATGCAGCTCGTTCTCCTGCATGGTGGTGACGAGATAGCGCCCGGTCGGGTCGAACGCCGCCTTGAGATGGCTGCCCTTCCAGGTCAGCCGCTTGGGCTCCTGCTTGGCGAGCTCGGTCCACCAGATGCTGACGCCGTTATAATGGGTCGCCGCCAGCCGCTTGCCCTTGGGGTCCAGCGCCAGGCCGGCGACCGTGGACGGATGGTCGGCGAACACCGCCTTTTCCCGCCCGTCCCGACCCAGCACATGCGCCTCCTTGCCGGCCGCAAACACGGTGTTGCCGCCGAGGGGATCGGTCACCACGGCGGCGATCCAGCGCCTTGGCAACTTGGCCAGCTCGACCGGCGCCTCGCCCGGCACCGAGCGCACGACGCGGCCGTCATCGCCGCCTGAGACCAGGCCCTTGCCGTCATGGGCCAGCGCTGCCGACAGCAGCCCGCCATCATGG
>NZ_WUJP01000800.1 GCF_009806515.1 Geminicoccus flavidas
ACCGAAGCGGGCTCGGCCGGCTGGGTGGCGATCTCGGAACGGTCGCCCCACCAAACCCGGCCATCGCCCAGGGCCGCCGCCACCAGATCGCCCAGCGGCTGGATCGCAACGACCGGCGCCCCGACCGCCACGATCGAGGCGGGCAGACGCGGAGCTGCCGCCATCACTGGGTCACGCAGGCGGCGAACGCCGTCTCGAGAGCCGCCCGGTCGAGATGCCGGCCGATCAGCACCAGCCGGCTCCAGCGCGGCTCGCCGGCCTTCCATTCCCGCTGGAAGCCGCCGTCGCGGATCATGTGCACGCCCTGGATCACGAAGCGCTCGTCCCGGCCCTTCACATCCAGGATGCCCTTGTAGCGCAGGATGTTCGGCCCCTGCTCGGCCAGTACCTGGCCGAACCAGCGCTCGAACAGGTCCGGATTGATCGGCCTGTCCGCCTTCAGCGAGACCGAGCTGATCCCGGAATGGGCGATATGCTCGTCGTCGTGATGGTAGTGATGCTCGTGATCATGCCCATGGTCATGATCGTGATGATCATGGTCGTGATGGTCGTGGCCGCAGTCCGGGCCGCAGACGTGATCGTGGCCGTGATGATGGTGGTGATGGTCGTGCCCGTGCTCCAGGAAGGCCGGGTCGAGCTCCAGGATGCGCGACAGGTCGAACGCACCGCGATCGAGGATCTCGTCCAGCGCCACGTTGGAGTTGCGGGTCTCGTGGATCTTGGCGAAGCGGTTGATCCCGCGGATCGCCCGGCGCACCTCGGCCAGCTCCTCAGGGGTCACGAGGTCGGTCTTGTTCAAGAGGATCACGTCGGCGAACGCGATCTGGTCGACCGCCTCCTGGCTGTCATCGATCCGCTGGCGGACATGCTTGGCATCCACCACCGTCACCACCGCGTCCAGGCGCGACTTCTTTGCCACGTCCTCGTCGACGAAGAAGGTCTGGGCCACGGGTGCGGGATCGGCGAGACCGGTCGTCTCGATCACGATGCCGTCGAAGCGGTCGCGCCGCTTCATCAGCCCCTCGATCACCCGGATCAGGTCGCCGCGCACCGTGCAGCAGATGCAGCCATTGTTCATCTCGAACACCTCCTCGTCGCTCTCGACGAGCAGGTCGTTGTCGATGCCGATCTCTCCGAACTCGTTGACGATCACGGCGTATTTCTTGCCGTGGTCCTCGGTGAGGATCCGGTTGAGGAGCGTCGTCTTGCCGGCACCGAGATAGCCGGTGAGCACGGTGACGGGGGTCTGATCGCTCATGGAATGGCTCTTTTCCGCTGGTTCGCTGCCGTCACGCCGAATAGGCGGCCTTGCCCCGATAGGGCAGAGCGCCGGCAAAATCCGCCGCTTCGCCCAGTACCTCCTCGATCCGGATGCCCTCGTTCCACTTGGCCATCCGCTCGGAGCGGGTGAAGCTGCCGACCTTCAATTGAGGAACGCCCCAGCCGACCGCAAGATGCACGATCGTGACGTCCTCGCTCTCACCTGAGCGCGCCGAGACGATCGCGCCCATCCCGGCGGCCCTGGCGGCCTCCCAGGCCGCTTTGGTCTCGGTGAGCGTGCCACGCTGGTTGGGCTTCACCAGCACGGTGTCGCACAAACGCCCGGCCGCGGCATCGCGCACCCGCTCTGCGTCGGTCACCAGGAAGTCGTCGCCCACCACCTGGACCCTGCCGCCCAACTGCTCGGTGAAGGCCCTGAAGCCTTCGGAATCGTCCTCGGCCAGCGGGTCCTCCACCGACACGATCGGGTAGCGGCCGATCCAGCCGGCCAGCACTTCGATCATCCCGGCGGCATCCAGGTCGCGCCCGTCCCGCGCCAGCCGGTAGCGCCCGTTCTTGCCGAACTGGCTGGCCGCCACGTCCAGCGAGATCGCGACCTGCTTGTAGGGCCGGTAACCCGCCCGCTCGATCGCACGGGTGAGCATGCCTAGCGCATCCTCGTTGCCATCGAACAGCGGCCAGAAGCCGCCCTCGTCGGCCACGCCCGCCAGCTTGCCTGCATCCTTCATCAGGATGCCGGCGGCACGATAGACCTCCGCGGTCCATTCCAGCGCTTGTGCGAAGCTCGCAGCACCCGGGCAGACCACCATGAAATCCTGGATGTCGAGCCGCCCGGCCGCATGGGCACCACCGCCGAAGATCTGGATCTCGGGCAGCGGCAGCCGGCTGGCCGCCGCCCCGCCCAGCCAGCGCCAGAGCGGCACGCCCTCACTGGCCGCTGCCGCATGGGCCGCCGCCATCGACACCGCGATCGTGGCATTGCCGCCGAGCTTCTGCTTCTCCGGCGTGCCATCCAGCTCGATCAGAACCCGGTCGACCGCCGCTTGGTCGCGCACGTCGATGCCCAGCAGTGCGGTCCGGATCGGCCCGTTCACCGCGTCCACCGCCTGGCGCACATCCATGCCGCCAAACATCTGACCACCATCGCGGCGGTCCAGCGCCTCGCCGGAGCCGGTCGAGGCGCCGGCCGGCGCGATCGCCCGACCCAAGGCACCAGCTTCGGTGACGACATCGGCTTCCACGGTCGGCCGGCCACGGCTGTCCCAGACCCGCCGGGCGCGGATCTCCCTGATCTTCTGGCTCAAACGGCGGTCTCCTCGGCCCAGGCAGCACGGATGGTGGCCAGCCGGTCCGGCACATGCTGGAGGAAATGGCGGCCGACCTTGCGCACCTTCTCCCGGTCGTCCTGGCCGCGCAGATACTCGACCGGCGATTTGCCGTCGACCCGAGCCAGCAGCAGGCCGGGCAGCAGGGCCGCAGTCCGCTCCTCCAGCCGGTCGCGCCGCTCCCAGACGACGGCCGCCAGATAGGCCTCGGCCAGCGCGTCGAAGGCAGCCAGATAGGCGGCCGTATCGCGGCGCCGCCACAGGCATTTGAGCAGGAGGTGATTCAAGCAGAAGGCCAGGTCGAAGGCCGGATCGCCGTACCAGGCGCATTCCGCATCCAGGAATACCGGTCCGCGCGGCCCGATCAGGATGTTCTTCGGGCTGACATCGCCATGGACCAGGGCGATGCGGTTGGCCGCCGTGGTCCGCACCAGGTTGCGCAGCTGCCGCCCGAGATCAGGATGGACCTCGGCCGTGGCCAGCAGGTAGGGGGCCAGGCGGATCTCGTGGAAGATCTTGTCGGTGGCAAAGCGCTGCGCCACGTCCGGCCGGCGCGCGGTGCCGGCATGGATCGCCGCCAGCGTCGCCCCCACGGCACCGGCATGGTAGGCCAGGATCTGGCCGTCCATCAGCAGCCGCTTCCACAAGGGATGGTCGCGCGGCTCCAGATAGGCCATCACCAAGGCACCCAGGATCGCGTCCTGGTGCAGGAGCCTCGGCACGGCACGAGGCGCGAAGCGCCGCGCCTCCTCCATCCAGGCGGCCTCGTACGCGTTGCGCTCGACCGGGGCCTGCCAGTCCTGCGCCACCTTCAGCTTTTGCAGCGCCCGCTTCACCGCCACCGGCCCGTCTGGCAGCTCCACCCGCCAGATATCGGAACTGACACCGCCGGTCAGCGGGGCCATGCTCGGGTCCGGGCCGAACTCCAGCAGACCGGCCCGCCGCAGGACGGCCAGGATAGTGCCGTCGGCGGCGGGAGGTTTGGAAGGAGCGGCCATGCCTGATCTGTTGTCCGACCCGAGGTGAGCTCGATGCACGCGCTGCTCGTTTACCAGTCCGACCGCTGGCTCGATAGCCGGCTGGAGCAGCTACCCTTTCCGGTCGAGGCGGTCACCCCGGCCGACAAGCCGGGCGTGCTGGCCGCCATGGCAAGAACCGATGTGCTGCTCCATGCGCTGGACCCGGTGACCAAGGCGCATATCGAGGCCGGATCCAAGCTGAAGCTGATCCAGAAGATCGGCGTGGGCGTGAACACGATCGACCTGGAGACCGCGAAGTCGCGCGGGATCGCGGTGTGCAACATGCCCGGCACCAATACGGTCGCGGTGGCCGAGCAGGCCCTGCTCTTGATGCTCTCCGTGCTGCGCCGCGTGACCGTCCAGGACCGCGCGTCCCGCCAGGGCCAGGGCTGGTCGGACGAAATCCAGGCGGCCGGCGCCTATGGCGAGCTTGCCGGCCGCAGCGTGGGCTTCGTGGGCTTCGGCGCCGTACCCCGCCGTCTCGCCCCGATCATCGAGGCAATGGGCGGCAAGGTGCTGCGCTGGCACCGCTCGGACGCCGAAGGGCAGCCCGGCCAGCGCATCGAGGTCCTGGAAGACCTGTTCGCCCGGGCCGACATCATCTCCCTCCATCTCCCGCTCCTGCCCGACACGGCGAAGATCGTGAACGCCGACACGCTCGGCCATGTCCGCTCCGGCACGATCTTGGTCAACACCGCCCGCGGCGGCCTGATCGACGAACCGGCGCTCATCGCCGCCCTGGATGACGGCCGCCTCGCCGGCGCCGGCCTGGACGTGCTCACCACCGAACCCTTCGAGCCCGCCAACCCCCTCCTCGCCCGCGACGATGTCGTCCTGGCCCCGCACAGCGCCTGGCTCACCCGCGAAACCTGGGACCGCTCGCTCGCGGTGATCGTGGAGAATGTGCGGCGGGTCGAGAGCGGGGAGCCGCTGCTGCACCGGGTCGTGTGACCACACCGTTCCGTGTCCAGTCCGGCCAGTAGATCCCCCGCCCGCGCGGGGGATGACAAGGAGCGGCAGGGGCCACGTCCAGCCCTCTCATGTTCATGTCATCCCCCGGCTTGACCGGGGGATCAACCGCATGAGAACCTGAGCAGTCGCTCCCGGAGACACCCTGGGATCACGCACCACAATACCTGTTTTGCACAAACGAACCCGAGAACCCCGGGCGCATCAATCACTTGAACTTTTTCTACAAGCACGACCTATCAGCCGGATCTTGAACCGTTCCAGCCGCCGGCCCATCCTGGCCGCATGAGCGAGATCCTGCCCTCCACCTGCCCCCATGACTGCCCCTCCGTCTGCGCGCTTGACATCGAGCGCCGCGACGACGGCACCATGGGCAAGGTGCGCGGCTCTTCCCGGATCGGCTACACCGCCGGCACGCTCTGCGTGAAGGTCAGCCGCTATGCCGAGCGCTACCACCACCCGGACCGGCTGGGCTTCCCGCTCCTGCGCACCGGGCCCAAGGGCAGCGGCCAGTTCACCCGGATCGGCTGGGACGAGGCGCTGGACCGGGTGGCCGAGGGGCTCTTGGCCGCCGAGCGCCGCCACGGGCCGGAAGCGGTCTGGCCGTATTTCTATGCCGGCACCATGGGCTATGTGCAGCGCGACGGCATCGAGCGGCTGCGCCACGTCAAGAAGTACAGCCGGCAGAAGAGCACGTTCTGCGTCACCCTCTCCGACACGGGCTGGCGGGCCGGCTATGGCAAGCGCTGGGGCGTCTCGCCGGTGGAAGCCGGCGAACATGCCGATCTCTGGCTGATCTGGGGCACCAACCCGGTCAACACCCACGTCAACATGATGAACCACGTGTCCAAGGCCCGTAAGCGCGGCGCCAAGGTGATCGTGGTCGACGTGTACCGGACCGGCACCGCCGAGATCGCAGACATCCACCTGGCACCCAGGCCTGGCACGGACGGGGCGCTGGCCTGCGGCATCGCCCATGTCCTGTTCGCCGAAGGCTTTGCCGATCAGGCCTATCTCGCCCGCTTCGCCGACCTGCCCTACGAGCGCCTGGCCGACCATTTCGCCAGCCTGACGCCGGAATGGGCAGAAAGCATCTGCGGCGTGCCGGCCGAGCGGATCCGCGAGGTGGCCCGGCTCTACGGCCAGGCGCGCGCTTCGTACCTGCGGGTCGGCTACGGCTTCACCCGGCAGAAGAACGGCTCGGCCGCGATGCATGCCGTGTCCTGCCTGCCGGTGATCACCGGCGCTTGGCAGCACCAGGGCGGCGGTGCCCTCTACTCAATGGGCGACATCTACGGCCTGGACAAGACGCTGATCGAGGGCCTGGACGTCATGGACCCGACGGTCCGGATCCTCGACCAGTCTCGGATCGGCCCGATCCTGAACGGCGACCGCCGCGACCTGGGCGACGGACCGCCCATCACTGCCTTGTTCATCCAGAACACCAACCCGGCGATCGTGGCCCCGGAGAGTGCGCTGGTCCGCCAGGGCTTTATGCGCGACGACCTGTTCACCGTGGTCCACGAGCAGTTCATGACCGACACGGCGAAGCTCGCCGACATCGTCCTGCCGGCCACCATGTTCGTCGAGCATGACGACCTCTACACCGCAAGTGCGCACGCCAACATCCAGGTCACCCGCAAGCTGTTCGAGCCCTTCCGGGAGTGCCGCAGCAACCATCGGGTGCTGGCGGAGATCGCACAGCGGGTCGCGGCCGAGCACCGGGGCTTTGGCATGACCGAGTGGGAGCTGATCGACGACATGCTCCAGCGCTCGGGCTATCCGGCTGCCCAGGAGATTCTCGATCGGGGCGGCTACGACGTCCTGGCCGACCGCTATGACGGCCATTTCCGCAATGGGTTTCCCACCCCGGACGGCCGCTTCCGCTTCGCCCCGCCCTGGCACGAGCTGGGCGAGCGCCACCAGACCATGCCGAAGCTGCCCGACCACCAGCAGGCGATCGAGGAAACCGACGCGGAGCACCCGTTCCGCCTGGTGGCCGCACCCGCCCGGCAGTTCCTGAACTCGAGCTTCACCGAGATGGCGAGCGGCCGGGTCCGCGAGGTCCGCCCGACCGCTCTGCTCCACCCGGAGACGATGGCGGCCCTCGCCTTGGCCGACGGCGATCCGGTCCGGGTCGGCAACCGCCGCGGCGTCGTCACCGTCCATGCCAAGGCGCGCCCTGCCCAGCATCCGGGCACGGTGGTGATCGAGGGGATCTGGCCGAAGGACGGGTTCGCCGACGGCACCTGCGTCAACACCCTGATCTCCGCCGAGCCCGGCTTCCCCAATGGTGGCGGCGCCTTTCACGACACCGCCGTCTGGGTCCGTGCCGCCTGAGCGGATGGTGCCGCCGCGCATCGGCTCGCTGTAAATTGTCGGCCCCAGGCGGCACGCGTGGAACAAAGCCGAGGCTCGGCCGTTCGCTCGATCGGGTGCGTGCGCGGAGGACGGATGCAGCAGGTTGATGCCGCCCGGCTCTGCCCGGCATGAGTCGCGTCCGGCCGCCGCCCGCGGCCGCCATCCTCGGCATGCTGGCGCTCACCGCCTGCACCGGCCCCCAATCCGCGCTCGACCCAGCCGGCGAGGACGCCGCCGGCATCGCCGCCTTGTTCTGGCAGATGCTGGCCGGGGCCGCCGTGATCTGGTGCCTGGTGCTGGGCGGCTCGGTGTTGGCAAGCTGGCGGGGCCGCAGCCTGTGGCAGGTGGCCACCGCATTGAAGGTGATCCTCTGGGCCGGCGCCGTCTTCCCGACCGTGGTGCTGGCCGGCCTCCTGGTCCACGGCCTGCGCCTGATGCCGGCGCTCCGCGCCACCGAGAGCGACCTGCGCATCGAGGTGGTGGGCGAGCGGTTCTGGTGGCGGGTCATCTATCATCGCGATGGCGCCCCGCCGGTCGTCAGCGCCAACGAGATCCGCCTGCCGGCCGGCGCCACGGTCGAGTTCATCCTGTCCAGCCCCGACGTGATCCATTCCTTCTGGATCCCGCCGCTCGGCGGCAAGACCGACATGATCCCCGGCCGCACCACGCGCCATGTCCTTCGCCCGACCCGGCCCGGCGTCTATCGCGGCGCCTGCGCCGAGTTCTGCGGCGCCTCACACGCCCTGATGGCGCTCACCGCCCAGGTGATGGAGCCCGAGGACTTTGCCAGCTGGCTGGAAGCCGAGGCCGGCCCGGCCGCCGTCACCGCCGGTCCCGGCCCGGACGCCTTCCTGCGCCATGGCTGTGCCGCCTGCCACACCGTGCGCGGCACGCCGGCCAATGCCGCGATCGGCCCGGACCTCACCCATCTGGGCAGCCGGCACACGGTGGGCGCGGGCATCCTCGCAAACGGCCCGGCCGCGATCGCCCGCTTCATCGCCCATGCCGACACGCTTAAGCCGGAGATCCGGATGCCGTCCTACGCCATGCTGCCGGAAACCGAGCTCCGGCTACTGGCCGACTGGCTGGCGAGCCTGCGATGAGCGAGGCACCGGACCAAGCCCTGCTCGCCGCCCAGGAGGACCGCCTGCGCCGGGTCTGGGAAACGCCCGGGGGCTGGCGCTACTGGTCCGCGGTTAACAACACCGAGGTCGGCGTCTGGTACACCGCCGCCTCGTTCTTCTTCTTCCTGTTCGCAGGCGTGCTGGCCCTGATTATGCGCAGCCAGCTGGCGGTGCCCGACAACGACCTGGTCTCGCCCGGCCTTTACAACCAGCTCTTCACCCTGCACGGCACGATGATGATGTTCCTGTTCGCCGTGCCGATCTTCGAGGCGGTGGCGATCCTGATCCTGCCGCAGATGCTGGCCGCCCGCGACCTGCCCTTCCCGCGCCTGTCCGCCTTCGGCTTCTGGTGCTTTTTGATCGGCGGCGTGTTCGTCGCGGGCTCGATCTTCTTCAACGCAGCACCCGACGGCGGCTGGTTCATGTACCCGCCGCTCACCACCAACCCCGAATATTCGGGCATCGGCGCCGACATCTGGCTCCTCGGCCTGTCCTTCATCGAGGTCGCCTCGATCGCGGCGGCCGTCGAGCTGATCGTGGGCGTCCTGAAATGCCGTCCACCGGGCATGCGGATCAACCTGATCCCGCTCTACTGCTGGTA
>NZ_WUJP01000801.1 GCF_009806515.1 Geminicoccus flavidas
CGTGCTGATCGTGGCCGGCATGATCCTGTTCGCCTTCCCGCCACTGATCGCGGGCGACATCCTGTTCGAGATGGAGCGGCTGTTTAACTGGCCGTTCTTCGACCCGGCCCGCGGCGGCGACCCGATTCTCTGGCAGCACCTGTTCTGGATCTTCGGCCACCCCGAGGTCTACATCATCTTCCTGCCGTCCATCGCACTCCTCGCCATGATCGTGCCGACCTTCGCCCAGCGCCCGATTGTGGGCTATGGCTGGATCGTGCTGGCCGCGGTCGGCACGGGCTTTTTGAGCTTCGGTCTCTGGGCCCACCACATGTTCACGACCGGCCTGCCGATCGTCTCACAAGGGTTCTTCTCCGCCGCGTCGGAGGCGGTGGCGATCCCCACCGGCGTGCAGATCTTCGTGTTCGTCGCGACCATGCTGGTCGGCCGGGTCGTGTTCGCCATCCCCATGCTCTACGCCACGGGCGCGCTGGCGATCTTCGTGTTCGGCGGCCTGACCGGCGTGATGGTGGCGCTCGCCCCGTTCGACTGGCAGGCGCATGACAGCTATTTCGTGGTTGCCCACCTGCACTACACCCTGATCGGCGGGATGTTCTTCCCGCTGATCGCCGGGGTGTACTACTTCTACCCCTTCGTGATGGGCCGGATGCTGTCCGACCGCCTGGGTAAATGGGCGTTCTGGCTGATGTTCACCGGCTTCAACATCGCCTTCCTGCCCATGCACTTCACCGGCCTGCGCGGCATGCCGCGCCGGGTCTTCACCTATCCTGAGGGGCTGGGCTTCGACCTGCTCAACCTGGTCTCCACCCTCGGCGCCTTCGTGATGGCGGCCGGCGTGCTGGTGCTCACCTGGGACCTGGTGCGCCCGCTCGCCTGGAAGCCCAAGGCGCCGAAAAACCCCTGGAACGCCGGCACGCTGGAATGGGCCGAGGGCGACCCGGAAAGCCCCTGGGGCATCCGCAGCGTGCCGGTCATCGAGAGCCGCTACCCCTTGTGGGACCAGCCGGATCTGGCCGAGAAGATCCAGCAAGGCCGCTTCTTTCTTCCTGATGCCGAGGAGGAAAAGCGCGAGACCATGGTCACCACCGTGCTCGATGCCGAGCCGCTCCAGGTCCTGCGCCTGCCGGGCAATTCCTTCCTGCCGATGCTGGCCGCCGTCTTCGTGGGCGGCTCGTTCATCGCCGCCACCTTCCACTGGTGGGTCACCACCATCCTGTCCGGCGTGATCGGCATCGGCGTGATCATGGTCTGGCTGTGGACCGGCACCTCGATGATCCCGGAGAAGCGGGAAAAGGATGCCGGCCTCGGCACGGTCCTGCCGCTCTACAGCTCAGGCCCCAGCTCGGTCGGCTGGTGGGCCATGTTCATCACCATGGTGGGCGACGGCACCGCGTTCGGCAGCCTGGTGTTCGCTTACTTCTTCTACTGGACGATCCGGCCGGACTTCCCGCCGCCCGACGTCACGGGGCCGGGCCAGCTCTACCCGACGCTGGCCGCGGTTCTGGCCCTGCTCGCCTGGGGGCTGATGCTGCTGGCGCGCACCCGCAATCGGTCGGGCCACGAGCTCAAGGCCCTGCTCATGGTGATGGCCTCGGCCTTCGCCGCCCTTTGCTCCGGTGCCGCCATCCTCTGGGCACCCTATGTCACCGGGCTCGAGCCCACTCGCGATTCCTATGACGCCACCGTCTGGGTGCTGGCGATCTGGACGGCGGTGCATCTGGGCGTGGGCGTGCTGATGCAGGGCTACTGCGTTGCCCGGAGCCTCGCCGGCAAGCTGTCGGCCCGCCATGACATCGACCTGCAGAACGTCACGCTCTACTGGCACTTCGCCACCATCACCGCGCTGACGACCGCCCTGGTAACCGCCCTGTTCCCCCTGGCCGTGGGAGGCGGATGATGCTGCGCTTCGGGGACAAGGCCAATCTCTGGTTCCTGATCGCCCCGCCGACGATCTGGGCGCTGCATTTCCTGTTCTGCTACGTCACCGCCGCGGTGATCTGCGCCAAGTCCGGACTTGCCGCCGATCTCCGCCCGATCCAGATCGCGATCGGTGCTGCGACCGCGGTGGCGGCCCTCCTGATCGTGCTGGCCGGTTGGAAGGCCTACCGCCACTGGCGCCCTAGTTCCGAACTGCCGCCCTATGACGACCCGTCGGATGACGACCGCGAGCAGTTCCTGGGCATCTCCACCTTCCTGCTCAGCTGCCTGAGCCTGGTGGGCGTGGTGTTCGTAGCCCTGCCCGCTCTGTTCATCGCGGACTGCCGCTGATGCGTTGGCCGTTCCTCCTGCCGGGTCTCCTGGTGCTCGCTTTTGCCTGGCTGGGTCCCCTGCCTGCCATGGCCGGCCATTCGTTTGCGGCGCACATGACGATCCACATGGCGGTGGTGGCCGTGGCGGCACCGCTGCTCGCGGCCGCCATCGCCGGCACCCGCTTCGACCCCTCGCCCGGCCGGCCGATCCTGTTCGGCCCCCTGCCTGCCTCGTTGGTCGAGCTGATCGCCGTCTGGGCCTGGCACGCGCCGGTCCTCCACGAGGCGGCGCGCCACTCCACGCCCTGGTTCGTCCTGGAGCAGGCCTGCTTCCTCCTGTCCGGCCTGCTGGTCTGGATCGCCTGCCTGGGCTTTGCCGCCAAGGAGCGGACCGGGCGCAGCCTGCTGGGCACGCTCGGCCTCCTGTTCACCTCCATCCACATGACCCTGCTGGGCGCCCTGCTCGCCTTCGCTCATCGCCCCCTGTTCGGCCATGGCGGCGACCATGGCCTGGCCGACCAGCAGCTGGGCGGCATCGTCATGCTGCTGGTGGGCGGCGCGTCCTATCTCTCAGGCGGCCTCTTCCTGATGGCCCGGCTGTTCCGCACGCCGGCCGGCTGGCGCGGGAGTGCCTCATGATCACCTGGCGACAGGGGCTGCTGGGCCTGGTCCTGCTGGCGCTCGCCGGGCTGCTCCTAGCCTGGTCGGGCATGATCGGCATCGGCGCCAGCTCCGGCCACTGGAAGATCACCGACCTCGTCCTGCACTGGGCGATGGAGCAGTCAGTCGAGACCGCCGCCCTGACGGTGGAGGAGCCGCTCGAGCTGGATGAGCCCTGGCAGATCCGCCGAGCGGCCGGCCATTTCGAGGCGAGCTGCGCGTTCTGCCACGGCTCGCCCCTGCGCGGCCGGCCGCCTCTGTCCGACCGGATGACCCCGCCGCCGCCACCTCTGGACCACTCGGCCGAGATCTGGAGCCCGGCCGAGCTGTTCGTGATCGTCCAGCAGGGCGTGAAGTTCACCGGCATGCCTGCCTGGATCGCGCCGAAACGTGCCGACGAGGTCTGGGCGATGGTGTCCTTCCTGCGCGCCTTGCCCAGGATGGAAGCCGCCACCTATCGCGACCTGGCCTTCGGCACTGATCTGCCGCCGGAAGGCGAATCCGATCCGGTGCTGGCCTACTGTGCACGCTGCCACGGGTCCGATGGCGGCACCGACGACGGCGCCTTCCCGGTGATCGGCGGCCTGCCCGAGGCCTATCTGCGCGACACGCTCCAGGCGTTCGCCAATGGCACACGGCAGAGCGGCATCATGCGCTTTGCCGCGGCAGGTCTGACCCCCGACGCCATTGCCAGGGTATCGGCCTACTATGCCGGCCAGCGCCCGCCGGCGCCTGAGCCCAGCGAACGCGTGGCGGGCCTCCTGGCGCACGGGGAGAAGATCGCGACGGAGGGGCTTCCGGATGAAAGGGTCCCGGCCTGCCAGCGCTGCCATGGCGACCAGCCCGGGCGGAATCCGGCCTTTCCCGAGCTGGACGGCCAGGCGGCGTGGTATCTCGAGGAGCAGCTCCATCTGTTCAAGGCCGGCTCGCGCGGCGGCGGCCCCTATGCCCGGCTGATGGCCAAGGTCGTGCCGGGCCTCACGCCGGAAGACATCGAGGCAGTCACCGCCTATTATGCCTCGCTGCCGGCCGCGCCGCAGGCCGCAGCGACACGTTGACATTTCAGCGACCGCAAGTATTGTCCGCGGACCGTCCGGGTACCCCTACCCGGCGTGCCGTGTTGTTCGGTACATTCCGACCTCAGGATCTTCGTCCCATGTACGCAGTCGTCAAGACCGGCGGCAAGCAGTACCGCGTGACCCCCAACGAGGTGATCCGCGTCGAACTGCTGCCCGCAGAAGCCGGTGCAACCGTTGAGCTCACTGAAGTCCTGATGGTCGGTGGTGACTCTCCCGTCGTCGGTTCCCCGCTGGTCGCGGGCGCCAAGGTGACGGCGACCGTCCTGGAGCAGGACAAGGACGATAAGATCATCGTCTTCAAGAAGCGCCGCCGGAAGCATTATCGCCGCCGGACCGGCCATCGCCAGTTGAAGACCGTGCTGCGCATCCAGGAGATCGTCGCGGCCTGAGCGGCCCGGCCTTCTTGAGAATTCGCGGGCACCTGCCCATTTGGACAACGAGCGTCGTTTCCGGCTTGTTCGGCGACGATTTCAGCAGTGGAGACATCCCATGGCGCATAAAAAGGCCGGTGGCTCTTCGCGGAACGGTCGCGACTCGGCCGGTCAGCGCCTCGGCGTGAAGAAGTTCGGCAGCGAGGCCGTCCTCGCTGGCAACATCATCGTCCGTCAGCGCGGCACCAAGTGGCACCCCGGCAAGGGTGTGGGCCTCGGCCGCGACTACACGATCTTCGCCACCCAGGACGGGCAGGTGAAGTTCCACGATGGACCGAAGGGCCGCAAGTACATCTCGGTGGTCCCGACCCAGGAAGCTGCCGAGTAACTCCGGCTCTTCCCATCGATGAGATGACGTGACGGCCGGGGTCTCCCCCGGCCGTTTTCGCATTGGAAGAACGACGATGCGCTTTCTCGACAGCGCCAAGATCTACGTCCAGTCCGGCCATGGCGGGGCGGGCAGCGCATCGTTCCGCCGCGAGAAATTCATTCCCGAAGGCGGGCCGAACGGCGGCGATGGCGGCAGGGGCGGCTCGGTGATCGTGGTCGCCACCGCCGACCTCAACACGCTGATCGACTACCGCTACAGCCAGCACTTCCGCGCCGAGCGCGGCGGCCACGGCATGGGTGCCAACCGCCACGGCAAGGCCGGCAACGACTTGGTCCTGAAGGTGCCGGTCGGCACGCGGATCCTGGCCGAGGACAAGGAGACCGTGATCGCTGACCTGGTCGAGGATGGCCAGACGGTGACCTTGTGCAAAGGGGGCGACGGCGGGCGCGGCAACACCCATTTCAAGACCTCGACCAACCGCGCACCCAGGCGGTTCGAGCCAGGCTGGCCCGGCGAGGAGCGCTGGGTCTGGCTGGAGCTGAAGCTGCTTGCTGATGCCGGGCTGGTGGGCCTGCCCAATGCCGGCAAGTCCAGCTTCCTGGCCGCCTCCTCGCGCGCCCGGCCAAAGATCGCGGACTATCCCTTCACCACGATGGAGCCCAAGCTCGGCACGATCGTGATCGACCACGAGGCCTTCGTCCTTGCGGACATTCCGGGGCTGATCGAGGGTGCCTCGGAGGGTGCGGGCTTAGGGGATCGCTTCCTCGGCCATGTCGAGCGCTGCGGCGTGCTCATCCATCTGGTGGACGGCACCCAGAGCCGGATCGTCCAGGCCTACAGGACCATCCGCAAGGAGTTGGAGCTCTACGGCCATGGTCTGGCGGACAAGCCCGAGATCGTCTGCCTGAACAAGGTCGATGCCCTGACCAGGGAGCAGCTGCGCCGCAAGGCGAAGAGCTTGGCCGAAGCCTGCGGCCAGGACCCGATGCTGATCTCGGCCGCCACCGGCGAGAACGTGCGGCCGGTGCTGCTGCGCGCCTTCGAGCTGGTCAAGGCCAGACGCGCCGCCGAGGCCGAAGCCAGGAAGAACGTGCTGGAGGTCTCGTGACCTCGCCGCTTTCCGCCCGCCGCCTGGTGGTCAAGGTGGGCAGCTCGCTCCTGGTGAGCGCGGACGGCCAGCCTCGCCGGGAATGGCTGGATTCGCTCAGCGCCGATCTGGCCCGGCTGCGCTCTGCCGGCACCGAGGTGATCGTGGTGAGCTCCGGCGCCATCGCGCTTGGCCGCCCGGTCCTGGGCCTGCCGGCGGGCGCCCTGCCGCTCGAGCAGAAGCAGGCCGCGGCGGCGGTGGGGCAGATCCGCTGGGCGGCGGCCTGGGCCGAGAGCCTGGGCAAGCAGCACCTGACCGCGGCCCAGATCCTCCTGACCCTGGACGACACCGAATCGCGCCGGCGCTACCTGAACGCCCGCTCGACCGTGGCCGCGCTCCTGGCCCAGGGTGCGGTGCCGGTGGTCAACGAGAACGACACGGTCGGCACCACCGAGATCCGCTTCGGCGACAATGACCGGCTGTCCGCCCGCGTCGCGGTGATGGCCTCCGCCGAGACGCTGGTGCTCCTGTCCGACGTAGACGGCCTCTATACCGCTGACCCGCGTCGCGACCCGGACGCACGTCATGTCCCGCTGGTGGAGGACATCACGCCCGAGATCGAGGCGATGGCGGGCGGCGTGGGCTCCGCGGTTGGCACGGGCGGCATGGTCAGCAAGCTGGTGGCGGCGAAGATCGCCAACCATGCCGGCTGCTCGGTCGTGCTCGCCAAGGGCGAGGGCCTGCACCCCCTGCGCGCGATCGAAAACGGCGGGCGCTGCACCCGCTTCGTTGCCAGGGCCAGCCCGCACGGCGCCCGCAAGCACTGGATCGCGGCATCGCTGGGTGTCACCGGCGTCATCACCGTGGACGAGGGCGCGCTGCAGGCCCTGCTCCAGGGCCGCTCGCTGCTGCCGGCCGGCGTGCGTGCGGTGGAAGGCAGGTTCGAGCGCGGCGATGCCGTGCTGGTGCGTTCCCTCGACGGCCGCGACCTGGCCAAGGGCTTGGTCGCCTATGACGCAGGCGATGCCCAGCGCATCGCCGGCCTGCGCAGCGAGGACATCGAGCGCACCTTGGGCTATCGTGGCCGCGACGTGCTCATCCACCGCGACGATCTGGTGCTGCTGTAAGGGAGCTTGTGGCAATGGCCGAGAGCGAGATGGTCGACCTGGTCCAGCGCATCGGCCGCCGGGCCAAGGATGCCGCCGCTGTCCTAGCCCTGGCCCCGCGCGCGGCCAAGGACCAGGCCCTGCTCGACGCCGCGGCCGCCTTGCGCGCCGGTCAGGCGGCGTTGCTTGAGGCCAATGGGAAGGACATGGAGGCCGGCCGCACGGCGGGCCTCAGCCGCGCCCTGCTCGACCGTCTCCTGCTCACCACTGAGCGGATCGAGGCCATGGCCGCGGGCCTGGAGGTGGTGGCCGCCCTGGAGGATCCGGTCGGCCGGGAACTCGCCCGCTGGCGCCGTCCGAACGGCCTGGACATCGCGCGCGTGGCCGTGCCGCTGGGTGTGGTCGGCGTGATCTACGAGAGCCGGCCGAACGTCACCGCCGATGCCGCGGCCTTGTGCCTGAAGGCCGGCAATGCCGTGATTCTGCGCGGCGGCTCGGACAGCTTCCACTCCTCGCGCGCCATCCACGCGATCATCGCCGAGGCGATCGCCAAGACGGGCCTGCCCGCCGATGCCGTCCAGATGATCCCGACCACCGACCGCGCCGCGGTGGGTGCCTTGCTGGCAGCAAGTCAGCATGTCGACGTGATCGTCCCGCGCGGCGGCAAGTCGCTGGTGGCGCGGGTCCAGGCGGAGAGCCGAGTGCCGGTGTTCGCCCATCTGGACGGCAACAACCACACCTACCTGCACGCTAGCGCCGACCCGCAGATGGCGCTGGAGCTGGTGCTGAACGCCAAGCTCCGGCGCACCGGCGTGTGCGGCGCCACCGAGACCCTGCTGGTCGACCGCGCAGCGGCCGCCCGGCTGCTCCCGCCGATCCTGGACAGGCTGGCGGCCAAGGGCTGCGAAATCCATGGCTGCGCCGAGACCCTGGCGATCTGGCCGAACGGCCAGCCGGCCGACGAGGCGGACTGGAGCACCGAGTTCCTGGATGCGGTGCTGGCGGTGAAGGTCGTGGCCGGCCTGGACGAGGCGATCAGCCATGTGAACACCTATGGCAGCCACCACACCGACTGCATCGTCGCACGCGACGCGGATGCGGCCGAGCGGTTCCTGGCCGAGATCGACAGCGCCATCGTCACGCACAACGCCTCAACCCAGTATGCCGATGGCGGCGAGTTCGGCTTCGGCGCCGAGATCGGCATCGCGACCGGCCGCCTCCATGCTCGCGGCCCGGTCGGGCTGGAGCAACTCGTCACCTACAAGTACCAGGTCCGCGGCAGCGGCCAGTGCCGGCCGGGCTGAACCGCTGCCGTGCCGGTCGACACATCCCTGAGATGAGTTCAGGTCGCCGCTTGGCTGCCGGGTGGCGCCGACCTATCTGTTGTGCAGATGCGCACGGCAGACCTCATGGTGTCGAAGGACGCCGACGATAGCCCTGAACTGCTGAATGACCTGCTGGTACAGGTCGGGCGGCGGGATGCCGAAGCGTTTCGGAAACTCTATGCCGCTACCGCACCCAGGCTGCTGGGGGCCGCCCTGCGGATCGTGCGCCGCCGAGAGCTCGCCGAGGATACGCTGCATGATGCCTTCCTCCGGGTGTGGTGGCACGCAGACCACTATGATCCGGCCAAGGGCGCGGCGATCGGCTGGATGATCACCATCCTGCGCAACAGTGCTATCAACCATCTGCGCAAGGCTGGCCGGGAGCGGGTCGTCGCCAGCCTCGACGCCGACGAGGACGGAGACCTACTGGAGCGGATCGATGCCGTGCCGGGGGTCAGCGCCGCCGACCGGCTGTCGCTGGTCCACTGCCTGGGCCAGCTGGAGCCGCTGCACCGGCGCTGCCTGGTCATGGCGTTCGCCGATGGCTGGAGCCATGAGGAGCTGGCCGAGCGGCTGGGCCAGCCGCTCGGCACGGTCAAAAGCTGGATCCGGCGCAGCCTGGCCCGCCTGCGTACCTGCCTCGACGCATGATGCCCGACGACGATCCCCCCGACGAGCTGGACCTGGACGCTGCTGAGTTCGTCCTGGGCACGCTGCCGCCGGTCGAGCGGATGCGGTTCGAGATGCGGCTGCGCAACGACCGGCTGGCCCAGGCCAGGATGGCGTGGTGGCAGCGCCGCCTGGCGCCGCTGATCGGCCTGATCGAGCCGGTCGAGCCGCCGGCGGCACTGCTGGAGCGCATCGAGCGCTCCATTCAGCGCCAGGGCCGCCCGGCGCGCGGCAAGGTGTTCGTGCCGCTGCACCGCCGGATCTGGAACAACCTGTCGCTGTGGCGCGGCCTGGCCTTCGGCGGTGTCCTGCTGGCCGTGGCGTTCGGCGGCCTCTTGCTGGTGCGCCCGCTGCCCCAGGGGTCGGGTGCGGCCTATATCGCGATCCTGGACGATCCTGGCGGCAACCCGATGTGGCTGGTGAGCGCGGACCCCGCCTCCGGTGCGGTGTCGATCGATCCGGTCGGCCGGATGAGCGATGGCGAGCTGGTGCCGGAGCTCTGGCTGATCCCCGCGGGCAGCCCGGTACCGGTCTCGCTGGGCGTGCTCAACCCGGACGCGCGGATGGCTATGGCGCTGCCGGCGGAGCACATGGCCGGCATCGGCGGCGGTGCCATGCTGGCGGTCAGCCTGGAGCCGGCAGGCGGCTCGCCGACCGGTCGGCCGACCGGGCCGGTGGTCCAGCAGGGCCGGATCGTCCCCTACCAGCCTTGAACCACTGCCGCACGGCTCAGATCACTGGTCGGCCGGCCGCTGCCGGCTGCCGCTCCAGCAGCCGACGCAGGCGGACGAGTGCCTCAGCCAGTGCTGCCCGATCATCCGGCACCCCCAGCGACACCCGCACCGCTTCGATGGCCGGCGCTCCGACCGCGAACGCGTCGCCGGGCGTCACCGACAGGCCGAGTCTCCCTGCCTCGCCCGTGAAAATGTCGGCCCGCCAGCCCTCCGGCAGCCGTAGCCAGAGATGCGGGCAGGCCGGGTCGGCGGCCGGCCTGAACGCTGCAAGCATGTCGGCCGCCAGATGCTGGCGCGCCCGGTTCTCCGCCCGGATCGCATCGCGGATCGCCAGGAGGCTGCCGTCCTCGCTCCAGCGCATCGCTAGGCCGGTCATCAGCGGCGGCGGCATCAGGCAGGTGGCGCGCAGCATCTGGACTAGGCGGTCGGCTTCGGTCCCCGAGGGTGCCGCGACGAGCGCGGTGCGGAGCGCCGGCGTGGCGCACTTGGACAAGGTGGCCACATGCCATGTCCGCTCCGGCACGAGCCGGGCCATCGGCGGCAGGTCCGCCTCCTGGAGCATGCCATAGGCATCGTCCTCGATGATCGCGATGCCATGCTCCGCGGTGATCTCGGCCAGTCGTGCACGCCGCTCCAGGGGCAGCGTCGCCGCGGTCGGATTGTCGGCGGACGGGATCAGGTAGAGCGCCTTCGGCCGGAGCGCCCGCAATCGCTGCGTCAGGGCCTCAGGCAAGATCCCCGCCCTGTCCATTGCCAAAGGTACCAGGCGGACGCCGTGGCGGGCGGCGACCGCAATCAGGCCCGGATAGGTGAACTCGCCGCACAGGAGCTGGTCGCCCGGCCGGAGCAGCAGGGCGCACAAAGCATGGAGCGCGCTCTGGCTGCCGCTCGCCAGCACCACCCGCTCCGGCGGAAGCGGCCCCAGCCGCGGTTCCAGGAGCTGTGCTGCCACCGCCCGGTCACCAGGGCTGCCGCCGCTCTCGCCGTAATGCAGCCGCGCCAATCCCGAGCGGTCCGACAGCATGGCGGCGATGCCCTGCCCGATCCGCGCCCCCAACCGGGCGGCGGCCGGCTGGGGCGGCGAGTTCATGCTGAGGTCGACCGGAGCCGCAAGTGTCGGAACAGCCGGGCCCAGTGCCGCGAGCGCTCCCTCGGCGACGAAGCTGCCCTGCCCTGCGCGGCCTACCACCAGGCCGCGCTCCCGCGCCAGGCGGAAGCCGCGCATCACCGTGGTGAGGTCGACGCCCAGCTCCTGGGCCAGCCGGCGCTGCGGCGGCAGCCGGTCGCCAGGCCGCAGCCGGCCCGAGCGCAGCGCCGCGATCAGTGCCGCCACGATGCCGGCAGCCTTGCCGCCCTCGCCTGCCGACAGTTCCGGCCGCCAGGGAACGTCGCCGGCGCCAGCAGTCTTCTCATGCATCGCGGATCGTCCATGACAGATGGTCGCGCCCGGCGGCTTCCCGGACGGGCCGCGATTGGCGGCAGCGACATGTACGGTTATATCTGGCCCATTGTAGGCAACTTGTATGGCTTGCGCATCGCATGCATACATTGCCGTGGAACGAAAGGAAAGGATCCATCCCATGCAGGCGACCGCCCCCAACACCCATGGCAGCGGCGGCCCATGGCACGAGACCACCAGCCCGATGCGCACCGGTATTCGCGGGCGCTGCCCGCGCTGCCAGCAGGGCCACCTGTTCCGGGGCTTGCTGACGCTGCGTGATCGCTGCGAGGTATGCGGGCTGGACTATTCCTTCGCCGATCCCGCCGACGGCCCGGCCTTCTTCGCTATGTCGATCGTGGGCATCCCGGCCCTGGTGCTGGCGGTCTGGCTGGATCTCGCCTTCGACGCACCCTACTGGCTTCACCTGGTGGTGACCTTCCCGTTTGCGGTGCTGGCCTGCATGGCGCTGCTCCGGCCGTTCAAGGGCTGGCTGGTGTGCTCGCAATATTTCTACAAGGCCGAGGAGGCGCGGCTGGTGACCGACCGGGATCCGAAGGACTGAAGACCTTGCGCCCGGGCATCGGATCGGCTCCGTTGCCGGCCCCGGCCCTGTTCGGCGCGCCATGCCCCTGGATCAGACCTTTCCCCGCCGCCCGGTCGCCCGGATCGACCTGAAGCAGCCCGTGCACCCTGCCCCGGGCCCGACCCTGCCCGTGCAGGCCCGCGTTGGCCTGTTCGGCGGCTCGTTCAATCCGGCTCATGCCGGGCATCTGCACGCCAGCCAGGAGGCGCTGCGCCGTCTGGGCCTGGACCGCGTCGTCTGGCTGGTCTCGCCGCAGAACCCGTTGAAGGAGCGCCGCGGCATGGCGCCGTTCAGCGAGCGCTTCGCCTCGGCGCGCCAAGTCGCGCAGGCGGACCCGCGCATCGAGGTGAGCGACTACGAGGAGCGGCACGGGCTGCAATACTCGGCCGACACGGTGGCCCGCCTGAACCGGCGGGGCAACCGGCGTTATGTCTGGCTCATCGGTGCGGACAATCTGCTGCAACTGCCACGCTGGAAGCATTGGCTGCGCCTGCTGCACGCCTGCCCGGTTGCGGTGCTGGCACGCGCACCATATCTTGAGCGTGCTGGAACAGGACTGGTGGCCCGGCGCTTCGCCGCCGCTCGGATCGATGAGCGGCAGGCGCATCGCCTAGTCGACCTGCCGGCTCCGGCATGGGTCTTGTTGCATCATCGGCTGCATCCGGCCTCGTCCACGGCGATCCGTGGCGAGCGGAAGGCGGCGAGCCAGGAGAATTTCACATAGCCACCGCAGGCAATGGAGGCATGGCAGCGACCGACCTCCTCGACTTCATCACGAAGTCGCTCGACGACGACAAGGCGGTTGACCCGGTCGTCGTCGATCTGGCGGGCAAGACCTCGATCGCCGACTGGATGGTAGTCGCGTCGGGGACCTCGCAGCGGCATATCTCCTCAATGGCGGAGAAGCTGCTGCAGAGCCTGAAGGACCACGGCTACAAGAACGTGTCCGGCGAGGGGCTGGGTGCCTCGGACTGGGTGCTGATCGATGCCGGCGACGTGATCGTCCATCTGTTCAAGCCCGAGACGCGCAGCTTCTACGACATCGAGAAGCTCTGGTCGGTGGAGGCACCCAAGCGTCTGGCCGTCTCGCCCGGCTGACCAGCCGGTGCGTGCCGTCATCCTGGCGGTCGGGCGCAACCGCGACCCGGCGATCGAGAGCCTGGTCGAAGCCTATCGTCAGCGCTGCCCGATGCTCGCGCCCCTGGTCGAGGTCGAGAGCCGCCGCCCTGCCGAGGACCCTGCCCGACAGGACGATGAGGCGCGTCTGCTGCTGGCCAAGGTTCCCCAGGGCGCCACGGTGGTGGCGCTGGACGAGCATGGCCGCCAGTTCGACAGCGTCGCCTTCGCCGGGCGGCTGGGGAGCTGGCGTGATCAGGGGGTGCGCGACCTGGCCTTCCTGATCGGCGGTGCTGCCGGCCACGGCCGGGCGGTCCTGGAGCGCGCCGACCTGAAGCTCGCCTTCGGCAGCATGACCTGGCCGCACATGCTGGTGCGGGTGATGCTCGCCGAGCAGATCTACCGGGCCACCACCATCCTGTCCGGCCATCCCTACCACCGTTCCTGAAATGAAGATCGGCCTCGCCCTGGCCGGTTTTGCTTGCCCTTGCCGGCGAGCTTGGCCATTCCCGCTGGGATTGGACATCCGCGATCTTCAGGACGACCCGATGGCAGCACCAGCAGCAGCAGCTTCTTCTATTCGTCGGCAGATCATCCTGCCGTTTCGGCGTTTCTTCGAGACCGCGAGTGCCGGCGGTGCCGTCCTGATCGCTGCGGCAGGCTTGGCCTTCCTGTGGGCCAATTCTCCGTTCGCCCCGGCCTATGAAGCGATGAAGCACGCCCAGACCACCGCGACCATCGCCGGGGTGGGCGTCGACAAGTCGCTGGCCCACTGGGTCAACGACTTCCTGATGGCGCTGTTCTTCTTCGTGGTCGGGCTCGAGATCAAGCGCGAGCTGGTGGCCGGCGAGCTGCGCGGCTGGGCGCGCGCCGCCCTGCCGGTAATGGGCGCCCTGGGCGGCATGGTCGGCCCGGCACTGATCTATGTCCTGATCGCCGGCAGCACCGCCTATGCCCCCGGCTGGGGCGTGCCGATGGCGACCGACATCGCGTTCGCGGTGGGCGTGCTGGCACTGATCGGCAACCGGGTGCCCTATGGGCTGAAGGTGTTCCTCCTGGCCTTCGCGATCGTCGACGACCTGGGTGCCGTCATCGTGATCGCCCTGTTCTACACCCCCGACGTGGCGGTCCTGCCGCTGGTGATCTCGCTCGCCACCTGCTTGCTGGCAGCGGCCTATGGCCGCCAGGGCGGCGGCCGGCCGATCGTCTTCGTCGTGCTGGGGGCGATCGCCTGGTACGCCATGCTGAAGTCCGGCGTGCATGCCACCATCGCCGGTGTGCTGATGGCCTTCACCGTGCCGCTGCGCCAGGTGCCGGATGCCACGGCACTGGGGGAGGCACTGACTCCCAGGCTCTCCGGCAGCCCAGAGCGCATCGAGGTCGAGCTCCACTCCCTGGAGGCGCTGATCGAGGAGCGGCGCAGCCCGCTGCACAATTTCGAGCACAAGCTCCAGCCCTATGTCGCCTTCCTGATCATGCCGGTCTTCGCCCTGTTCAATGCCGGGGTGAACGTCACTGGCGGCACGCTGGAGATCGGGATCGGCACCCTCGCCGTGTTCCTGGGCCTGCTGGTCGGCAAGCCCGTCGGGATCGTCGGCGCGGTCATGCTGGGAGCCTGGCTGAGGCTCTACCGGCTGCCGCCGGAGATGGACCTGCGCGCCCTATTCGGCATGGGCCTTCTGGGCGCGATCGGCTTCACCATGTCCCTGTTCATCGCCGACTTGGCCTTCCCGGACCCGGTCATGTTGGACGAGATCAAGCTGGGTGTGCTGTGCGCCTCGGTGGTGGCGGCCTTCCTGGGCCTGGCCTGGCTGCGCTGGATCCTGCCGGCCACGCCGGCGCCGGTGCCCGCCCCGGCATCGTCCAGCCTCACCTGAGCGGCAGGCGCCGCATCCAGCCAGGGGCCGCGGGATCGTGGAAATGGTCCAGCGGCCCATGGTCCACGAAATGGCGGTGCCAGCAGGTCAGCGCCTCGTGGTCCAGGCAGACTCCCAGGCCCGGCCCGTCCGGCACTCGTACGACATCGTTCTTCTGCCGAAACGGCCCGCCCTCGATCACGTCGCCCACCTGCCAGCGGAACAGTGACTGGGACGGCTCGCGAATCCAGGGCATCGCCGCGGAGACGTGGAGATAAGCGGCAGTGCACACGCCCGTGTCGCCCGAATAGCACCAGAAATCGACGCCCATCGCCTCGCAGGCACCGATGAAGCGTATCGCCCGGGCGATCCCGCCTAGCACGGCGAAGTTGACCACGATGGCATCCGGCGCGCCCAGTGCCACCGCCCTGCGCAGGTCCGGCACGTGGCTGGAGAAGCGGATCGAGGAATGGCGGCGCAAGGCGGCGATCTCCTCGAAAGTCGCGACCGGGTCCTCGTAGTTGCGGATGTCGAAGGGCTCGATCTCGCGCAGGATTCGGATCGCGGTCGGCAGCGACCACTGCATGTTGGAATCGAGCCGGATGGTCGGCTCCGGCCCCAGTGCCTGGCGCAGAAGCCGCACGGTCCGGATCTCCAGGAGTGGGTCGCCCTGGATCAGCTTGCCCTCGAACAGGGTGCTGCCGTGCGCCTCGCGCATCGCCAGGCAATGGTCTACCACCGCCTCCGGCCCGGCCTCGCGGCCTTCGCGGAAGGCGAAATACTCGGTGAACGACACGGCGTCGCGGACCTTGCCGCCCAGCAGCCGGTGAAGTGGCTGGCCCCAGGCCTTGCCGCGCAGGTCCCAAAGGCCGATCTCGATGGCGCCGAACGCCTTGGCGACCGAGGCGTCGTCAGTGTTCTGGACGATCTGCCAGGGCGGCAGGCAGCGCCGCTCGCACGCCGCGATGTCGAGCGGGTCCATGCCCTCCAGAAGCTCGCCCATCCGCTGGACGGTCGCCAG
>NZ_WUJP01000001.1 GCF_009806515.1 Geminicoccus flavidas
GCCCTGGTGGCAGGTCACCAAGGAGTTCGCCAAGGCCAACGGCACCGCCAAGTTCAGCGGCTGCAAGGCGTAAACTCGGCAGATGAGGGCGGGGTGCTGCCGCGAAGCGGCCCCCTTGCCCGGCGAAAGACAGGGGCTGCGCCTGGGGCGCAGCCCCTTTTCGTGTTCACGGCGAGTTGCCTGACCGAGTTGCTGCGGGGTCGGCATCACTGCCTCTGGCGGCCTGTCCGACGGGCGCTCACATTGATTTCACAGGGGTGAGAGAGCGGCCCCTGGGCGGGCCGCCACGCCCGGCTACTTGTCCAGCGCGTCGCCGATCATGTGGTCGGGAATGAACACGTCGCCGCGGCGTGCCCAGCCCAGGCCCAGGAGCTTCTCCTCCAGGAGATCAGCATCCATTGTCCGGTCGCCGAGCAGGGCCTGCTGGCGCTTGAGCGCGTCACGCTTGGCCGCGAGCTCGGTCAGGTCCTGCTCCAGCACCTGCACCGAGCGGCGCTGGTCCATGTAGGCATAGAAGCCGCGTGAGCCGTGCAAGGCGTGCCAGGCGAACCAGGCGCTGAGCAGGAGCAGGAGGCTGCCGAGCCAGCGCCAGCGGATCTCCCGGCGCAGCCAGATCCAGAACCGGTCGACATAGTCTGCCGCGATCATGTTCGCTCCAACTCCGCATGCTAGCGGAAGTAGCGCGAATTCGCGCGCCCCGCGAGTGCAAATCCGGTCGCTATCGCCGTGGCCAGCCAGCCTGCTTCCGGACGGCGGGCCGGAACCTGATCCGGGCTCGGACGCTGTTCAGTGGTGGTACAGCAGCACCAGACTGGCCGGCGCCACAGTCGGGACGAAGTATCGAGGAAGACGTCCGTTGTGCAATGCAGCATACGCTCGACGTTCTAGCTTCGCATGACGCCCATGCATCGTCGAGGACTGTCGGAGTTGGCCG
>NZ_WUJP01000010.1 GCF_009806515.1 Geminicoccus flavidas
GGTCCCGCGAAGGCCTGCGCGAGCGCCGACGGTAACGGCCGCCCCATTGTGTTCAGCCTGGCACCGGGCCTGGCGCATGAACTACCACAGGCCATCGGCCTGCTCGCTCGCCTGCCAAGCGTGCCAGGGTGGTGGCTGATCTGGCTACACCAGCCATGCTTTTCGCGATCATATCTGCGGCTTCGCTGCTCGGCCGGTGATCCCGCCACAGCGCCACGAGGCACCGGTCGCCTACCTCGCTTGGATCTACCACAACCGCGCCCGGGTCGAACGTCTCCGCGCCAAGGCTCAAGGAATAGCGCCCTGTCGCCACTCGCTACTAGAATAGTGCCCGTCCCTTCATGAGCGTCCTCTGCCTCACTGCCACCCTCGATTGGATCAAGGACTGACGGACCCTGGTCGTCCAATCCACCATGCAGAGGATGACCTGCCCATCA
>NZ_WUJP01000100.1 GCF_009806515.1 Geminicoccus flavidas
AGGAGCGGCATCACCACCTTCTGCACGAACCGCTCCAGATGTGCCTGCCAGCAGTCCGTGTCCTCCACGCCATAGTCGTCGACCTGGACCAGCCGGGCCCGGTTCAGCGCCAGCTTGTCCGCATGGGCCAGGAATGCGGTCCGGATCGCCGCCAGACAGCGCCGCCGCCAGCAATAGTTCCGCCAGGACCGGCCAAGACTGCGCAGGACGATCGGCAGGATCAGTAGGACGATCAGCAATATCCAGCCGCTGCTGCGCACGGACTCGCCGAAGAACTGCACAGCGATATTCTGCAGCAGGCCGGCCAGCATGGGCAACAGCAGCAGCGCCAGCAGGAAGGTCTTCACCCCCTGCGGCAGCGGCCGGACGCTATTCTTCTCCACAGCCGGCCTGCGCCGCCGCTTTGCTGGCGGCCTGCGCGGCGTTTGGGCGACCGCCCTTCGAGCGTTCAGTGCAGATCTGGCCACAACTCACTGATGCCCAAGGACTTCCGCCGGGAGTTTCGCAACCGTTAGCTTAGTTCGTGCATCCCTTCCCGGCTAGATGGGAAGATTCTCATCCCGAAGCGCCAGCTGCCATGCGATACTGGCCGATAGCGCCCGTTTCGACCGGCGCGCCGCCGGAAAGGGAATGCGCGGAGTGAATCTGCACAAACGAACCCGAGAACGCAAGAAAACCAAGCCGTTATAGTAGCTTAGCTGTTCTCGGGATGCCCGGTTCAACGCCGAGTGGCGTTGAAGAAGAAGCCCCCGCCGCTGAACACGTCCACTCCGTCCATATGGTTCTTCGCCCGGTCCAGGGTCGCGTGGCGAACGTCGCTGCGGATCCCGGCATAGGTGATATGGCCGACGAAGGAGCAGATCGGCCCGGAGCTCAGCCGCAATTGGCCCGACGCCGCCACCTCGCGCCCCAGCATGTCGGCGCATTTGGTGCCGTTCAGGAAGTTGCCGGCCGCATTCACCTGCAGGACGCAGCGCGTCCAGTAGGGCTCGTAGCCGCGCTGGTAGCCCAGCGAATAGACCTGCCAGATCCCGGCGACGTCCTTCTGGGCGCAGGCGGCGAGCGCCTGGCCGGCCGGCAGGGCGACCAGGGCAGTGAGGAGGCAGGCGGCGAGACGACGGATCATGGCGGCTCCGGCAGGAAGAGGTCCATGATCTTCCCTGCCTGCTGGGACTCGCCGCTACAAGGTTATTTAATTGTTACTTGGCATGTACTCGTGAAACAGCAGTTCCCGGGTATGCGAGGCCCATTCACCGCACGGACATGCCGCCGTCGACCGGCACGATCGCGCCGTTCACATAGGAAGCGTCGTTCGACGCCAGGAACACCGCCACCCTGGCCACCTCCTCCGGCTGACCGACCCTGGCCATCGGCACGTCGGCATACATGCCGGGCCCGGTCGCCGGGTCGTCCAGCAGGGCCTGAATCATCGGCGTCGCGATGGGACCTGGGCAGATGCAGTTGACCCGGATGTTCTTCGCCCCCCAGTCCACCGCCAGCGAGCGAGTGAGCGACACCACCCCGCCCTTAGCGCAGGTATAGGCGTCCGCACCCAGGATCCCCTTGATCGCCTGGATCGAGGCATTGTTGACGATCGCACCCCCGCCCTGGGCCACCATCACCGGGATGGCGTGCTTACAGCCGAACGCCACGCCTTTCATGTTGATGGCGACGATGCCCTCCCAGGCATCCTCGGGCGTGTCCACGATGCTGGCCATCTTGTAGCGCCCAGTGGCGCTGTGCCCGACCGCGGCATTGTTGAACAGCACGTCCAGCCGCCCGGTCCCTTCGATCGCGAACGCCACCAGATCCCGGATCTCCGCCTCCTTGGCCACGTCGATGCGGAACGCCCGCCCGCCGATCTCCTTCGCGACTTTCAGCGCCAGGTCGCCATCGATGTCGGCCACCACCACCTTGCCGCCTTCTGCGGCGAACAGCCGGCAGGCCGCGGCCCCCATGCCCGAGGCCCCGCCGGTCACCACGATCACCTTGTCCTGGAAGCGCTGCATCGGGCTCGCTTGCTCCTGTTCATGCCGCTGGCTGGGCGCAGGCCTTGCCCGGTTACAAGCGGTTGCGCAACGGCGGCCTCTACCCATATGCCGGCGATGACCCTGCTTCCGGCAGGGCGGTCACAGCTTCGTGCCGGTGTTGCGCCCCTGCCGCCCCGGCCGTTGCACAGCGGCCGCATTGCCTGCCATGACCCAGCCATGACCACGCTGGAACTCTACCGAACCGAGCGGACCGCCCCTTGCCTCGTGGTCGCCGACCATGCCGGGCGGATGGTGCCGGAAGGGATCGAGCTGGGGGTCGATCCGCACGACCTGGCCCGCCATATTGGCTGGGACATCGGGGCGGCGACCGTCAGCCGCCGGCTGGCCGACCGGCTGAACTGCGGGGCGATCCTGTGCCATGTCAGCCGGCTGGTGATCGACCCGAACCGCCGCCCGCGCCTCCCCGCCTCGATGCCGGTGGTCAGCGACGGCACGGTGGTGCCGGGCAACCGCGACCTGGCCGAGGCGGACATCACCCGCCGGATCCGCGACCATTTCCTGCCCTATCACCGTGCCATTGCCCGCTGGCTCGGCAGCAGGCGCCGGGCCGGCATCGTTCCCGCTCTGATCGCGGTGCACAGCTTCACGCCCAGGATGCTGGGCCAGAGCCGGCCCTGGCAGGTGGGCGTGCTCTGGCGTGGTGACCGCCGGCTCGCCCAGCCGCTCCTGGACGGCCTGCGCCGGGACCCGCGTTTGTGCGTGGGCGACAACCAGCCCTACTCGGGCGAGCAGGACTTCGGCTACACGGTCAACTTCCACGCCCAGCGCACCTATATCCCGCATGTGATGGTGGAGCTGCGCCAAAACGAGATCGACCGGACCGAGACCGCACTGGCCTGGGCCGACCGGCTGGCCGACCTGCTGGCCCCGGCGCTGGCCGACCCGAAGCTCTACCAGATCTACGAGGGCGACAACCTCGCCGACCTGCCGGAGGGTACGAGCTGGCGCCAGGCGGTCAGTTGCTCCTCCTCGACCCGCTGATGCCGAAACCTGGGAAACTGCCTGCCATGGACGACCAGACCCGCACCGAACTGGAAGCCGCCGCGTTCCGCACGCTGGTGGCGCACCTGCGCAGCCGCAACGACGTGCAGAACATCGACCTGATGAACCTGGCCGGCTTTTGCCGCAACTGCCTGGCCAAGTGGTACGCCGCCGCGGCCAAGGAGCGCGACATCCCGGACCTCGACTACGAGGCCGCTCGGGAGATCGTCTACGGCATGCCCTATGCCGAGTGGCGCGAGCGCTTCCAGAAGGAGGCGACGCCCGAGCAGCAGGCCGAGTTCGCGAAGAACCAGAGCGGGCACTGACGCCCGTGGATGCTGGCGCTCAGGCGGTGGATCTTCCGCTAAGTTCCACAGGCGCCAGGAAGTTGTGGACGGAGCGTCCTGTGGACAAGTCGGGACGGACCCGGGCGGAACACTTATCCAGCTCAACCGTCGCCTCAACAAGGCCGGCTAGGTTATCCACAGAAGCGGCCAGCCTGTGGGAAGTGGGGACGGATCGGCTGATGCGATTTATCCCGCATTGACTGCGTGGATCGTGCCACGTTCTCCCCACTTGTCCACAGCCCCGTCTCAGGCGTGGACGGCCAGCAGCTCCGCCACGAAGCGCGGCACCTCCTCCGACGCCTTGCCGAAGCGCCGCTCCTCGAACC
>NZ_WUJP01000101.1 GCF_009806515.1 Geminicoccus flavidas
GGGCGCTCACCAGCGATTCGGCGAGGTTGATCTCGACTGTGTGCGCCAGGCTCGAGCCGCGCACCGTCTCCACGAAGCCCGCGGCCGGGTAGACGTTGCCGGACGTGCCGATCGCGATGAACAGGTCGCAGACTTCCAGCGCGTCCTCGACCTCTTCCATCGCCTTGGGCGTCTCGCCGAACCAGACGATGTCCGGCCGGAGCTGGCTGGTGACACCGCAGCCGGGGCAGGCATGCGCCGTGCCGAGATCGACCTCCCAGCGGCCGTTCCAGCCGCAGCGCACACAGCGGACCCGGTCGAGCTGGCCATGCATATGCAGGACGGCACGCTGGCCGGCCCGCTCGTGCAGGTCGTCGACATTCTGGGTCACCACCCGCACCTCGCCCGGCCAGCGCCGCTCGAGCTCGGCCAGCGCCAGATGGGCCGGGTTGGGCTGCACCGCTGGGTCGCGCAGCTGGCGACGCCGATGGTTGTAGAAGCGATGGACGCTCTCCGGGTCCGCGGCGAAGGCTTCCGGCGTGGCCACCTCCTCGAAGCGCCGCCCCTCCCACAGCCCGTCGGGGCCGCGAAAGGTAGGCAGGCCGGATTCCGCCGAGATCCCGGCTCCGGTGAGCACCACGATCCGTGCGTCTGCGCCGATCCGACGTTGTAGCATGAGTGACCATCCTCCTGCTGCCGCAGCCGGACTGATCCGGCTTGAGACGCGATCAGGCACGCTCAGGCAGGCGCGCCGCGTATCGTTCATCCGACCAGCATCCCTCTAGCCGCCCGCTGCGCATGCGTCACGGGGGCGCGCGCCAAGGGGCTCCAAAGCAAAATGGCGAGCGGACATGCGGGCCCTGCCGTACCGGTCTTGCCGGTACGCAGCCACATGTTCACTCGCCATGGAAAGGTTGGCTCCCCGGGCCGGACTCGAACCAGCGACCCAGCGGTTAACAGCCGCTTGCTCTACCGACTGAGCTACCGGGGAACGTGGGGTGGTTCTTATGGGGGCCCGCCGGGCTTGGCAAGCGCTATCTGGACGGTGCATCGATCCGAAGCGAACGGATCCACCACTGGATATGTCGATGCGCTTCGCCCTTCTGAGCCGGCTCCCCTACCGCCGCGTGCTCGCCTGGCAGGAACTCTTGCAAGAAGCGCTGGGCAGCGTCGAGGTGTTACTAGGCCCGCCACACGCCGATCCGGACCCGGCCGAGCGCGCGGCGGTCGAGGTGCTGTTCGTGGCCGATCCGGCGCCGGGCAGCTTCGCCGGCTGGCCCGGGCTGCGGTTCGTGCAGAGCCTGTGGGCCGGCGTGGACGGGCTGCTGGCCGACCCGTCCCTGCCGCAGGACCTGGCGCTCGCCCGGATGAAGGATCCGGCCTTTGCCGATGAGATGGCCGAGAGCGTCGTCACCCACGTGCTGAGCCTGCACCGCCAGTTGCACCGCTACCGGGCGCAGGCCGCCCTGCGGATCTGGCAGCCCTTGCCCCAGCCGCGCGCGGCGGAGCGGGTGGTGGGCGTGCTGGGCATGGGCGAGATGGGCGGGCGCGCCGCATCAGCCCTGCAGCGCCTGGGCTTCGTGGTGCTGGGCTGGAGCCGGAGCGGCCGGCCGGTGGCCGGGGTCGAGGCCCATGCCGGACCGGACGGCCTGGCCGCCATGCTGCCCCGGGTCGAGATCCTGGTGAACCTCCTGCCGCTCACGCACGCGACCCGCGGCATCCTGGACCGGACCCGGCTGGCCCTGCTCCCGCCGGGGGCCTGCCTGGTCAATCTCGGCCGCGGCGCGCATCTGGTGACGGCCGATCTGCTGGCCGCACTGGACGAGGGGCGGCTGGACCACGCGGTGCTGGACGTGTTCGACACCGAGCCCCTGCCGGCTGACGACCCGCTCTGGGAACATGGGTCGGTAACGGTGCTGCCGCATGTGGCCGCCGTCACCGACCCGCGCACAGCGGCGCCGATCGCTGCCGCGAATGCCCGGCGTTTCCTGGAGGGGCACGAGCCGGATGGTCTGGTCCGGCGCGAGCTGGGCTACTGAGGGCGGATCACGCGGGGGCGGGTCACGCCGACATCGCCTGACGGATGACCTCGGTCGCGAACTGGTGGCGCGCCCGGTAATCGGTGGAGACCGCGCGAGCATTGCACCATGCCCGGAACTGGTCCGGTTCGATGCGCACTTGGACGACCGGCAGCCCCTGCTCCCGGAATAGGCGCAGCGCCTCCTGCGCGGCACCATGCCAGGCTGCGAACGACGGCGGCAGGCGGTCGCCGTCGCTGAATAGGTTGCGCAGTCTGGGATAGTCGCCCGGGTCGAACCACGGGAAGCCGATCGACGGAGGCATCGCCATTCTCTTGTGCCGCTTGTCTGGTTGCTCGTGCCGCATCGCCGGATGACGGCTGCCGGATGGGCGTGGGCTCATCCGGCATCGCATCGCGGCTCCGACAAGCCATGCCCGCCGGACGGTGTCCGTGACGAATGTCACAAGTTCACAGATGTTCTTTCACTATCCGCTGCCGGCCCGGCCGGACCGGCGCCGGGCGGTCAGCTCGCCCGACAGCGGATCGCCCAGACATCGGGGCCGCGCTGCCGGTCGCGGCCGAACACCGGCAGCCGGTCGCCGCCGGGCGTGCCTGGCCCGAGCGGGCGCGGCACGATGCCCTCGCTCAGATGGAGGATGGCCTCGTCCGGATCGACGCCGGGCGGAATGCGCCACGCGTCCCGGTCCACGCCGTGCCAGCCGAGCCGCCCCAGCAGCACGACCAGCTCGCGACGCTGGACGGGGCAGCAGTCGCTGGCACCCAGCTCAAACAGAAGGTCTCCATTCACCGGGATCTCCTCGACGACCACCTGGACCGGCATTTCCCATGCACGGCAGATTCCGGCACTGCGGACGTTATGCAATGCGGCAATCATGATCATCGCCCGGCGCGCTCTGGCCGGACGCCGCCGGCAGCTTTGCGCCGCCGTCACCCCTGCCCGCCTGCCTTAGCAGGATTTGCCGGAACCTGTTCGCCCGACTGCGGGCGTGCTGCATCATGGGATGCAGCAAGCAGGGTGCTTGTCTTGGAGGTGGAGGCCGGAGGGGGAATCGAACCCCCGAATAGCGGATTTGCAGTCCGCTGCATTACCACTTTGCTATCCGGCCGGCGGTGCAGGTTCTAGGCAGAGGTGCAGGCGCGGTCAACGCGGACGTGGCACATCCAGGCAAATGGGACATGGCCGGTCGTCCGGCACTGCGGATCGACAGACGGGGGCCCTGCTTGCTATGAGCCGCCTCGTCCGGCACCGGCCCGGACTCGACGAGATTCTGGGTGCTTGCATGAACGACTACGCCGCCCGCCGCCACATGATGGTCGAAGCCCAGCTCCGGCCAAGTGCGATCGATGACGAGCGGCTGCTCCAGGCCATGGGTCAGGTGCCGCGCGAGGCGTTCCTGCCCCGGGCGCTCAAGGGCGTGGCCTACGGCGACGAGGACATCGTGCTGGGCGATGGCCGGCGGCTGATCGAGCCCCTGGTGCTGGCCAAGCTCCTGCAGGCGGCGGCGGTCCGCCCTTCGGATGTCGCCCTGGTGATCGGCTGCACCACCGGCTATTCGGCCGCCGTGCTCGGCCGGCTGACCAGCACCGTGTTCTGCCTGGGCACCGATGCCGAGCAGCTGGCCCAGGCCGAGAAGGTGTTCGCGGAGATCGGTTGCGACAATGCGGTGCCGGTGGTGGGCGACCCAGCGGAGGGGCATCCGGCACAGGCCCCCTTCGACGTGATCCTGATCGCCGGTGCGGTCAGTGTCGTGCCCGAGAAGCTGAAGGCACAACTCGCCGAGGGCGGTCGCCTGGCGACGGTCCTGCAGACGGGCCGCGCCGGCAAGGCCGCGGTGATCACTCGGATCGGCCAGGCCTTTGGGATGGTCACCCCGTATGATGCGGCCGCCCCGGAAGTGCCGGAGCTGCGCCCGGCACCGGCCTTCACTTTTTGAGGGGCAGGCTGACGGGCCGGACGGCCGTTCCACCCGGCCCCGTGGCCGCGCCCCTCGCAGCGACTGGAACCGATCGATGACTGCCCGACCGCTCGCCATTGAGGTCGAGGAACTGGCCCGGCTCCGCGCAGGCCCGGATGCGCCGGTGCTGCTCGATGTCCGTGAGCCCCGCGAGCTGGCGATCTGCCGCTTCCCGGACAGCCTGGACATCCCGATGGGCAGCCTGCCGGGACGCCTGGCCGAGCTGCCGGCCGACCGCCCGATCGTGGTGGTGTGCCGCTCTGGTGCTCGCAGCATGCAGGTCACCCGGTGGTTGCGGGCGCAGGGGCGTGACGATGTCAGCAACCTTTCCGGCGGCGTGCTCGCCTGGGCAGAGCGGATCGACCCGAGCTGGCAGAGCTACTGAGGCACGGGCGCGACCGTCGAGTGAAAATTTTCGCGCAACTCGCCGCCTGGTTGCGCCGTGACCCGATCCGAATCTACCATGCCGGCATGGCGGCGCTGGCTGCCCGGTTGCAGCCATGCCGGACGGCCGCACCCGACGTGAGGACAGGATGAGCGAGCCGAAGAAGGACGTGCCCGAGCCGTCGATGGAGGAGATCCTGTCCTCCATCCGCAGGATCATCGCCGAGGAGGACGACGTGCCGCCGCGGCCCCTGACGGAGGAGCCCGGGCGGCCCGAGCCGGCGGGCGACGACGTGCTGGAGCTAACGGAGCGGATCGACGAGCCGCGACCTCGGCCGGAGCTCAGTCCGGCCCCGGTCCGCCCGACGGAGGTGGCGCCACCCGCCCTTGCCCACCGATCCGAGCCCAACCCGGCAGTCGCAGCTTCCCAGGAGCCGCCCTTGGCCGAACCGAACCCGCTCGTTTCCAGCGCCGCCGCCGCGACCAGCACCGCGGCGCTCAGCAAGCTGGCCCGCGCCGCCACCCCGCCGCCTCCGGAGACACCGCGGCCGATCGCCGGCCTCACCGTCGAGCAACTCCTGGTCAGCATGCTGGAGCCGATGCTCAAGGAGTGGTTCGACAAGAACCTCCCGGCCCTGGTCGAGCGGATCGTCGAGGACGAGGTCAAGAAGCTGGTGCGCCGCGCCGAGATGCAGTGATACGGCGCTAGCGTCGTCTTTACGAACGGCTTTCATGCTTCGTTCCAACGGAAGCCCGATGATCGGCCCGGTTCGGAACGGCGGCGAATGCTGACCAGACAAATTGCCTTGCGGTCGGGAGCTGCAGGTGCCGCAGCCCTCCTGGCCGGCTGCTCCTATTGGCCAGCCGGCTATGCCGACCCGAGCCTCGTCCACGTCCCCTGGCTGATCGATCGCGAGAAGCTGCTGTTCGTGCTGGAGGGCGGCGACGGCGATCCTGCCTTGCCGGCGCGCCCGGCCATTTGGGACTTTTCGACCAGCACAGGCACCCAGTACCGCTCGTCCGAACAGGGCCGCTGACATTACGCCACCACCTCCCAGGACGGCGAGTGGATCGTCGGTATTGCCCACGCGTGCGATGCCAGCGTCGATGCATGGCCGAATGCCCGCAATCGGCCAGTCATCTGCCGGCGCGACGGAAGTGGCTTCACCAAGCTCGGCAAGCCGGATGGGTTCCATCAGGCTGCGACCATGGACCCGGCAGGGAAGCGGATCTGGTACACCAGGACCACGGCTTTCCTCGAAGACGATCCTGACGACCCCGTTGCCTACGATCTCTTCGCGCTCGATCTTGCCAACGGACAGGAACATCGGATCACAAGGTTCCAGTTCTATCGAGCTTCAGTCGCTGGCTTCGGTGACCGCGGTGTCTGGCTGAACATCTCCGACAGCGTACGGATCTCGCAGGACCGGCACGAGCCCCTCGCCTTCGAGCATCGTCACATGGACACGCTCCTCTGGATCGACCCCTCAGGAAGACAAAGCCGAAACGGATCCGCCAGTTCGGCGATCGCGTGCTTCTGGCGGGCATTGTTCATCCTGAACGACGAGATGACGGTGTGGGGCGCGCCGACTTCCTCCGGGCGGAGCGGCCTGGCTGGTACCTCTACGACCTCTTCCGCAGTCCGCCGGACGACATGCGCCGTATCACCTTCGCGGATGGCTACTCCCGCTCGCGCACGTGCGGCTTCGGCCTTCCCATGCCTTCATCGAGTGGAATCGCATGGGTGAAGGCGTGATGGAGCGGAGCCGACAACAACTGGTCGACCTGGACAGCGGACGAGTGACGGATGTGGTCGTGCCCGAGATGACCGGCACTTGTGCGGAAGTGATCGAATTGCGTGCCTGAATGGCGGGCGGCATCCAGCCGTGCGGGCCGGATGGCCGCCTCCCGCCCGGCGACTTGTTCGCAGGCTTCCTTTCCCCTAAATCGCGGATCGCTCCTGCCCGGCCCCGGGCCTGATTGGGATTCCGCCGATGCTCGACAAGACCTACCGACCCGCCGAGGTCGAGGCCCGTCTCTATGCCGAATGGCTGGAGCGCGACGCCTTCGTAGCGAGCGGCAACGGCGAGCCCTGGTGCCTGATGATGCCGCCGCCGAACGTCACCGGCAGCCTGCACATGGGCCATGCCCTGACCTTCACCGTGCAGGACGCGCTGACCCGGTTCGAGCGCAAGCGCGGCCGCCGGGCGCTGTGGCAACCGGGCATGGATCATGCCGGCATCGCCACGCAGATGGTGGTCGAGCGCAAGCTCGCCGCCGAAGGCAGGGAGCGCCGCGCCATGGGGCGGGACGCTTTCCTCCAGGAAGTCTGGGCGTGGAAGGAGGAAAGCGGCGGGGCGATCGGCCGCCAGCTCCGCCGGCTGGGGGCGAGCCCCGACTGGTCGCGCGAGCGCTTCACCATGGATGCGGGCCTGTCGGCCGCGGTGGTCAAGGTGTTCGTAGAACTGCACCGCCAGGGCCTGATCTACAAGGACAAGCGGCTGGTCAACTGGGACCCGAAGCTGCAGACCGCGATCTCCGACCTGGAGGTCGCCCAGACGGAGGTGGACGGCAGCCTCTGGCACTTCCGCTACCCGATCGTGGAACGGCCCGGCGAGTTCATCACGGTCGCGACCACCCGGCCCGAGACGATGCTGGGCGACAGCGGCGTGGCGGTGCATCCGGAGGACGAGCGCTACCGGCACCTGCACGGCCTGCACGCGATGCTGCCGATCGTCGGCCGCAAGATCCCGATCGTGGCGGACGAATATTCGGACCCGGAAAAGGGTACCGGTGCCGTCAAGATCACCCCTGCCCACGACTTCAACGACTTCGAGGTCGGCAAGCGCCACAACCTGGCGCAGATCTCGGTCCTGGACCGCGAGGGCAGGATCGCTGGCGAGGGCGTGCCGGCCGCACTGGTCGGCCTGGACCGGTTCGAGGCACGCAAGCGGGTCGTGCAGGCCATGGAGGAAGCGGGCCTGCTCGACAAGGTCGAGAAGCACAAGCACATGGTGCCGCATGGCGACCGCTCGGGCGTGCCGATCGAGCCTTATCTGACCGACCAGTGGTACTGCGACGCGGCGACGCTCGCCAGGAAGCCGATCGAGGCGGTCGAGAGCGGCCGCACCGTGTTCGTGCCCAGGCAGTACGAGAACACCTTCTTCGAGTGGATGCGCAACATCCAGCCCTGGTGCATCAGCCGCCAGCTCTGGTGGGGCCACCGGATCCCGGCTTGGTACGGCCCGGATGGCAAGGTGTTCGTGGCGGAGAGCGAGGCGCAGGCGCAGGCGGAAGCTGCCGCACATTATGGCCACGCCGCCCCGCTGACCCGTGATCCCGACGTGCTGGACACCTGGTTCAGCTCGGCGCTGTGGCCGTTCAGCACGCTGGGCTGGCCGGAGCAGACGCCG
>NZ_WUJP01000102.1 GCF_009806515.1 Geminicoccus flavidas
GAGCTCGAGGCCTTCTATCCCACCGACGTGCTGGTGACCGGCTTCGACATCATCTTCTTCTGGGTAGCCCGGATGATGATGATGGGCTGCTGGTTCATGGGCGATGTGCCGTTCCGCACGGTCTACATCCACGGCCTGGTCCGCGACGAGACCGGCCAGAAGATGTCCAAGACCAAGGGCAACGTGGTCGATCCGCTCGACTTGGTCGACCAGTACGGCGCGGATGCGCTGCGCTTCGGCATCCTGGCCTCGCTGGCGCAGGGCCGGGACATCAAGTTCGGCGAGGCCCGCGTCCAGGGCTACCGCAACTTCGTCACCAAGCTCTGGAACGCCTGCCGCTTCGCCGAGCTGAACGGCGTCGTGCTCGATCCGGCCTTCGATCCGCGCATGGCCAGGCAGCAGCTCAACCGCTGGATCCTGGGGAGGCTCGCCACCACCGCAAGCGAGGTGACCGAGGCACTGGCCTCCTACCGCTTCAACGATGCGGCGATGGGGCTGTACCGGTTCATCTGGGACGGGTTCTGCGACTGGTACCTGGAGCTGGCCAAGCCCTTCTTCCAGGGCGGCGACGACGAGGCGGCCGCGGCCGAGACCCGGCGGACCATGGGCTACGTGCTCGCCAACGTGCTCCAGCTGCTGAACCCGCTGGCCCCCTTCGTGACCGAGGAGCTGCACGCCCGGCTGTTCGGCACGCCGGATGGCCAGCTGATCAGCGATCCCTGGCCGGAGCTGCCGGAAGGCCTGAACGATGCCGAGGCGGTTGCCGAGATCGAGTGGCTGATCGGCGCCATCTCGGCCATCCGTGCCGCGCGCGCCGACGTCAACGTCCCGCCCGCGGCGGTGCTCGACTTGCAGGTCGAGGAGGCGAGCCCGCTGACCCGTGCCCGCCTGCAGCGCCATCGCCCGGCCCTGGAGCGGCTGGCCCGGGTCGGCACGATCGCACTGGATGCGGCGCGGCCTGAGGGCGGCGTGGCCCAGCTCGTGGTGGACGAGGCGACGTTCGTGCTCCCGCTCGGCAGCTCGATCGACCTGGACGCGGAGCGGAAGCGGCTGGCCAAGGAGATCGAGAAGGCCAGGAAGGACTCGGCGGCGGCCGCCGGCCGGCTGCGCAATCCAGGCTTTCTCGCCAAGGCCGATCCGGACGTGGTCGAGGAGACCCGGGCGCGCGTGGGCGAGCTCGACCAGCGCGCCGCACGGCTGGAGAAGGCGCTGGCAGCGCTCTGACCCTAGCCTGCGACTCGGGCCGGCTTCAGGGGACGGGCGTTACCAGCCTGGGGTCGGGCTCGAGCAGGCGGTGCAGGTGCACCACGAAATAGCGGACCTGCGCGTTGTCGACGGTGGCCTGCGCCTTGGCGCGCCAGGCCTTTTCCGCCTCGGCGTAGTTGGGAAAGATCCCGACGATGTCGAGCTTGGACAGGTCCGAGAACTCGATCTTGGACGGGTCGGTCAGTTCCCCGCCGAACACGAGGTGCAGGAGCTGCTTGGTCATGGTGCCGGTCCCGGGGATGGTGCCAGGTGATCAGGACCGCGCCAGACTGCAGGCCCGGGCAGCGGAAGTGAACGCCGTCCCGCCCGCTGCGACCGGCTGTCGCGCCGGACCAGCTCCTTCCTCCGCCGTCTCAGGCCTGGGCCGGCTCCATCAGCCGGTGGGTCATGGGCAAGGTCACCTCCCAGCGGCCATCGTCGTCGCGACCAAGATTGCCGCTGTCCGCCTGCAGCAGGACTTCCGCGCCTCCCTCCGTCAGGATGCTCATCGTGACCAACGGGCCCTCGATGCGCCGGACCCGACCGGTCCAGATCAGGTCGCTCGGGCGCACTGCCCCGCTCGGCACCACGCAGGTCGACTTCACGACGATTTCGTCACCGAGCAACAGCCCACTCATCGCATTTCCCCCGACTGCTCGCGTCGAGCCTGAGTAAGACCATACCGGCTGGAAGGGATGCCGGTCATGATGATTCAATAGGGTGCGACCATTATACCACGCCGAACGTAATATATTTCCAGTCGACCGGTCCGGTTATGTCTTCAGCGGCAGATCAGCCGCTATTACCGGCTACTGATCATACCAGTAGATGTGTACCACTTGGCACCTGTGGACTACAGCGAAGCTGCTGCACTACCGGGCCGCATGTCACTTGAGTTGGCCCGATCTGGCGTTCGCCTGCGCTCGCAGTGCGCCGCCAGTTTCCGGAAAGCATGTGATCCTGATCACGAAGACGCCGCTCTGAAGCCGTTAGCATGTTCGTCAGACGTCCGATGGCTCGGTCAGGTAATAGTAACATTCCTGCCAGACCCGGACGTTCCCGCCCCGATCATGC
>NZ_WUJP01000103.1 GCF_009806515.1 Geminicoccus flavidas
GCAGTCATTCCTCTGGAAGCATCCGGCTTCTTCTCCTGGCGTCCGGGGCAAGCTGTTCCCTACCTGTCGCACCATTTCCATGGAGCATCGTCATGTCCTGCAATTTGCAGTCCGTCCGTGCCTCGGGCATTGCCCTGGCAGGCCTGGCCCTTCTCGCCACCGCCATGGCCACGCCTGCCGCGCATGCCGACAGTGCCACCCAGTTCAAGATGGTCCGATCGCAGAACCTGCCGAAGAACTGCGCGCCCCATGCGGTGGCCCATGTCTCGATCAAGTCGCTGGGCTTTGCGGAACAGATGACGATCACTGCCGCCGGCCTGCCGCCACGCGCCACGTTCGACGCCTTCGTCATCCAGGTCCCGAACTTCCCGTTTGGGGTGTCCTGGTATGTCGGCGACCTGGAGACCAACTGGAAGGGCGTGGCGAAGAAGACCTTCGTCAGCCGGTTCAGCCGCGAAACCTTCGCCGTGGCACCCAATGTCGCGCCGGCACCGAAGGTCGACAAGGCCGACGCAGCCAAGAACCCGGCGTTCAAGCCCATCCACACGCTGCATCTCGGCATCTGGTTCGACTCGCCCAAGGATGCGCAGAAGGCCGGCTGCCCGAACATCGTCACGCCGTTCAACGGCGAGCATGACGCAGGCCCGCAGATCCTAAGCACCCGCACCTTCGCGGATGACAAGGGTCCGCTCGGCCGCATCGACTAGGGACCGACGGACTGATCCGTCTCGAGTGGCCCGGGAGCATCGACGCGCTCCCGGGCCCGCGGCGCTTCCGGCTCCAACACCTCGACCGGGGTGTTGACCCCGCGCAGCCGGAAGGCACCGATCCGGCGCAGCGGCCGCTCACAATGAGCGGCGAAGGCACCCGAGAGGAGCAGTGCCCGCCCGAGCCGGCCGCACAGCTTCTCCAGCCGGCTGGCCTCGTTGACGGCCGGCCCGATCGCCGTGAAGTCGAGCCGGCGCGCGGCACCGACATTGCCGTACACCACCTCGCCATGGTGGAGCACGACGCCCAACCCGAGCTGCGGCAGCCCCGCTTGGCACCGTGCGCGGTTCAGGGTGGTGGTGGCGGCGAGCATGGCCTCGGCCGCTGCCAGGGCACGCGCGCATGCGGCGGATTCCGTGCCGTCGTCATCGGCCGTGAACACGGCGAGCAGGCCGTCGCCGGTGAACTTCAGGATCTCCCCGCCCGCAGCATCGATCGGTGCTCCCATCGCCTCCAGATGCTCGTTCAGCCAGCCCACCACCTTCATCGGGTCCGCCTGCGCGGACAGGGCGGTGAAGCCGCGCAGGTCGGCCAGGAGGATGGCGGCAGTGATCCGCCGGCCGGTGCCGCGCATGATCTCGCCGGCTAGAACCCGGCCAGCAGTGCGAGGGCCCAGATAGACAGACAGCACGTCGGCAAGCGTGGCTTCCAAGGCGAACCGGTGACAGGCCAGGCCCAGCGCCGGCAGCATCCGGTCCATCCGCCGGATCTCGGTCAGGGTGAACCCGCCCGGCCGGTCGGTGGCAATGCTGAGCGCGATGCCCGGCAGTGCTACCTGGCCGGCAAAGCCCACGATCCGCATCAGATAATCGGTGCCGCCGGCAGCGCGCAGCTCGGCCAGGAGCGGGAAGCGGGCGCAGCCCTCCCCCGCCTCGATCCGCCAGCGGGCAGCCGGCAGGCCGTTGTCCAGCACATGGGCGATCGGGCTGCGCTCGTAGGCCGGCCGGTCGGCCAGCCCGAAGCGCACCGGCTCGCCTACGCCCTTGTCCCGGTGCCAGTAGAGCGAGCTCGCGGTCACGATCGGGTCGATCGCGCGCATGCTGAGGCTGGTCCGCCAGACCGGCAGGCCGATCTGAAGCAGATGCTCGCACAGCGCGCTGAACAGCGCTGCCAGCGACCCGCCCTCGGCCGCCTGCCGGATGATCAGGTCGACCAGCCCGTCATCCGGGCCACGCTCTGCCGGCTCCAATGTGTGCCACCCCTGCCGCCACCCCTTGCGAGCGGCCAATGCTAATCCGGGACGGCCGGGCCGTCGCCCGGATGAAGCGACGGCCCCCCTTAATGGTCGGGGATGTTCTCGCGGAACACCGCCTGCATCCGCACCATGTAACTCCGGAAGGCGAGGTCGCCCGCGGCCGCGGCCAGCAGGCGCTGGACGGCCTCGCGCGCCTCGACCCGCGGGTTCTGGTCGATCGCCGCGTCCATCGTGCCCGACAGGAGGAACCGCCTGGTGTGCTCAGTCACCTCATGGCCGATGAACAGCACCGAGCGCGCCCGCCCTGCTTCCTCGAGCGCCCGCGCGATTCCCCGGTTGCCCGCACCGATATTGTAGATGCCCGCGAGATCAGGGGTGCGGGCCAGCAGCTCCCGCGCCTCCTCGTAGGTCCGCTCGAAATCGTCTCGGCTCTCGGTGCGCGCCACGATCTCGATGCCGCGGAACTCCTCGGCCAGGACGTGGCGAAAGCCCATCTCCCGCTCCTCGTGGCCGCGATAGGCGAGCGAGCCTGCGAACAGCGCCACCCGACCCGGCCGGCTGCCATGGAGCCGCGCCAGCAGGTAGCCGGCCAGCCGCCCGGCCGCCCGGTTGTCGATCCCGACATAGCCCGCCCGCGGCACGTGGCTGATGTCGGACACCAGCGTCACCACCGGCACGCCCGCAGCACCCAGGGACCGCACCGCCTCGCGCACCACCGGGTGGTCCAGACCAATCAGGCCCACGCCCTGGCTGGTGCCAGCCAGTTCCTCCAGCCTGGCGGCCAACGCGTCGGAATCGAAGCCGTCGATCCGGTGCAGCCGCGCCCGCACCCCGGCCCGGCCCCCGGCATCGGCCTCGATCAGCGCGGCGAGGTTGGCGATGAAGGTGTTGGGCCCGCCGGGCAGGACGAAGTCGAGCTGGATGTTGCCAGCCTCGGGCCTGGCAGGGGCGGTGCCGCCATCACCCAGATAGCCCAGCCGCTCGGCCGCCCCCAGGACCCGCGCCCTGGTGCGGGCCCGCACGCCCGGACGCTCGTTGAGCACCCGGTCGACCGTGGCGGTGGACACCCCGGCCTCGCGGGCCACATCGGCGAGGGTCGTCCCGGCGACCCGCAGACTGGTGGACATGGAAGCTGCTCAGCCGCCCTGGACGAGGATGAAAACCACCATGCCGAACCTCTCCCACCACCCATGGACCCGCTTTGATGAAAGACATCAAAACACATCATTATCGGTCCCGCTAGCCATGATGACAGGTATGAACGCTAGCCAGCGGCGCCGCACTGCACCTCATTAGAGGCATCATGATCAAATCTGCGTCATTTTGATTGACATTGGCCATTCGCTTCATCATTTCGCTGGATGCGAAGAGCGCAGATGAGACGCTCCGCTTCGGGTCGTGCCTTGCACCGACCCGCCATGGGGGAGGCAGGGATGAATGGGAGCATGGGGTTCGCGCCGGACGTCACCGTGCGCAGCCGCGGGTTCACGATCGGGGCGGTCGGCGCCGGCATGATCATGGCCGAGTGCCATCTGGCGGCCTATCGCGAGGCCGGCTTCCGGGTGGGGGCGATCGCGTCGCGCACGCCCGTCAACGCGCAGAAGGTGGCGGAGCGCTGGGGCATCCCCACGGTCCACGCCACGCCGGAGGAGCTGATCGCCAACCCGAGCGTCGAGATCCTCGACCTGGCCTTCCCGCCCGACCAGCAGCCCGCGCTGATCCGCCTGGCCCTGCAACAGCCGCACATCAAGGGCATCCTGGCGCAGAAGCCGCTGGCCCTGTCGATCGACGAGGCCCGGGCGTTGCGCGACGAGGCGGCAGCGGCCGGCAAGGTCCTCTCGGTCAACCAGAACATGCGCTACGACCAGTCGATGCGCGTCCTCAAGCAGATCCTGGAGCGGGGGGAACTAGGCCAGCCGGTGATCGCCACCATCGAGATGCGGGCGATTCCGCACTGGCAGACCTTCCTCGCGGGCTATGACCGCCTGACCCTGTCCAACATGAGCGTCCATCACCTAGACGTGCTG
>NZ_WUJP01000104.1 GCF_009806515.1 Geminicoccus flavidas
CTGCGTTCTTCAGGTCGAGCGCCAAGCTCTCCTTGTTGCGGTTGATCGCGTGGAAGATCGTGGAATCACCGCCGATCTCGGTGTCGCTCAGGTAGAGCCGGCGGCACAGGTCGCCGCCATCCGGCCGCTCGATCTTGATGACCCGAGCACCCAGGTCCATCAGGCGCAGCGAGCAGTAGGGGCCGGACAGGAACTGGCTGAGGTCCAGCACGAGCAGGCCGGCCAGGGGCAGGTCGCTCTCGGCCGGTGTCGGATCCTCGATCATGGGGACGGCATCCCTGGGGCACCGGCCCCCAAGGCGGC
>NZ_WUJP01000105.1 GCF_009806515.1 Geminicoccus flavidas
AGGGGCCAATCGTGGTTCTTCTGCAAAAATCATTTTCATATATGAGCGACTGACGCAAGATCGCGGCGAGGCGGCAAGCGTCGGGAGGAGAAGAACCAAGATGGCCAGCGCGACCTACCTGTTCGTGGGCTCCCTGAACCGCCCGGCACCCTACTTCCAGGGCGCCAACGGGGCCGGCCTCTCGCTCTACCGGTTCGACGACGCCACCGGTGCCGCGGAGCTGCTCTGCACTGCCGACGACATCGACAACCCGACCTTCCTCACGGTCGATCCGGCGCGATCCACGCTCTATGCGAGCAGCGAGGTGTTCAACCGCAAGGAAGGCACGGTCTCGGCCTATCGCTACGACCTGGCCGGCCGGCGCCTGGACTACCTCAACATGCAGCCGTCCCTTGGCAGCATCACCGCCTACAACAGCCTGGCGGCGGGTGGCCGCCTGCTCCTGGTCGCCAATTATGCGATGGGCGAAGGCGGGCCGGACCAATCGGTGGTGGTCCTGCCGATCCTGGCGGACGGCAGGCTCGGCCCCGCCACGACCAGCGTCGCCCATGCCGGCAGCGGGCCGAACGCGGAGCGGCAGGAGCGCTCGCACGCCCATTGCGTGATCGAGCTGCCCGGGCATGGCAACATCCTGGTGGCCGATCTCGGCCTGGACCAGGTCGTCACCTACTGGCTGGATGCGGACGGCACGCTCCAGAAGGTCGGCGCCTATGCTACCAAACCCGGGGCCGGGCCGCGTCATCTGGCGGTGCATCCCAGCCGGCCCTTCGTGTTCGTCATCAACGAGCTGGGCTCGACCGTCTCCAGCCTGGCGCTGGGGCCGGACGGCCAGCTCGCCGAGATCGCGACCGTCTCGACCCTGCGAGCCGGCACGGGCGTGCACAACGACAGCTCCGACCTGCAGGTCTCGCCGGACGGGCGCTTCCTTTATGGGCTGAACCGCGGCCATGACAGCGTGGCGATCATCGCGGTCAGCGAGGATGGCGGGCTCACCGCGGCAGGCCACGTGCCCTGCGGCGGCCGCACCCCGCGCAACTGCGCGCTGACGCCATCCGGCAACCACCTGCTGGTCGCGAACCAGAACAGCGACGTCATCACCGTGTTCCGGCGCGATGCCGGGGACGGGAGCCTGACCGATCTCGGCCGGCCGATCGCCGCCGGCACGCCCATGTGCATCCGGGCGATCACTGCCTGATCCCCCATTCCTCCGGACGGAGCCGGTCGCCATGATCGTCGAGCAGTTTTTCGAGGACTACGAGATCGGCTTTGCGCGCCGGAGCTTCGGCCGCACCGTCACCGAGTCCGACATCGTCCTCCATGCCGGGCAGTCCGGCGACCACTTCCCGCACCACATGGACGCGGAGTGGTGCGCCACCCAGGAGTTCGGCCAGCGCATCGCGCACGGCACGCTGGTGTTCAGCTTAGGGGTGGGGCTGACCGCCAGCACGATCAACCCGCGCGCCATGTCCTATGGCTATGACCGGCTGCGCTTCATCCGCCCGGTCTTCATCGGCGACACCATCACCGCCAAAGCCAGGATCACCGAGAAGCGCGACCATCCGCGGCGCACGAGCCACGGCATCGTGGTGGAGGCGCTGGAGGTCACCAACCAGCGGGGTGAGCCGGTGCTGGCCTGCGAGCATCTCTACCTGGTTGAGCGCAAGGCAGCGGCATGAGGGCCCGCCCGGCCGAAGCGGGGACGATGACCGCCGAGGAGCGGCGTGCGAAATATTCGGTGCCGGCGGTCGAGAAGGCGCTGGACGTGCTGGAATACCTGGCGGACTTGGCGGTGCCGGCCACCCAGGCGCAGCTCGCCCGGGCGCTGGGCCGCCAGCCGGGCGAAATCTTCCGCCTGCTGACCTGCCTGGAGCTGCGGGGCTATCTGCGCCGCGACCCCTCGTCCGGCGCCTATGCGCTGACGCTGAAGCTGTTCGAGCTCTCTCGTACCCATTCGCCCTATGAGCGCCTGCTAGAGGCCGCCCGGCCCTGGATGCGCCGGCTGGCCGAGACGGTGCGCGAGACCTGCCATCTGAGCGTGCTGCACCAGGACCAGGTGCTGGTGCTGGCCCAGGAGGAGAGCCCCCGGCCGTTGCGCCTCTCGGTTGAGGTCGGTTCGCGCCACTCGCCGCTCCGCACCGCGTCCGGGCGGATCATGCTGGCCCATCTGCAGGAACGCGAGTGCTCTGCCCTGCTGGGCCGGCTGCCGGAATGGCAGGAACAGGACGCAGCGGCGCGCACCGGCTTTCTCGACCGGCTGGCAGCACTGCGCGAGCGCGGCCATGAGCGGGCCGAGGGTGAGCGCTTTGCCGGCATCCTGGACCTGGGCGTGCCGGTGGGCGGTGCTGGCGCCTCGATCAAGGCGGCGCTGATCATCGCCACGCTGCGCCAGGGTGACGGGCCGGACCTCGACGCCATGCTGCCGACACTGCAAGAAACGGCCCGGGCGATCGCCGCCGAGGCCGGCCTCAGGGAGAGCCCGCCATGACCAGAACGCTCAGGATCGCGGTCCGCAAGTTCGACGCCTTCGAGAGCGCGATCGTGCGGCAGTTCCAGGACTTCGCCGGCAGCACGGGCACGGATGCCCGCCTGCAGATCGAGCCGCTCGAGCTGAACCCGATGCACCAGGCCTTGTTCGTGGAGGGTCGGCTGCTGGACGGCAGTTTCGACCTGACCTTCCTGGCGACCGACTGGCTGGCCGAGGCGCAGGGTGCCGGGCTGATCACCGACCTTTCGCCCTTCCTGGAGCAGGCACCGCCGCCGGACTTCCCGGACGGCTGGAGCCCGTCGCTGCTGGGGCTGCAGCGCTTTGCCGGCGGCTTCTGGGGGATGCCCTATCATGACGGGCCGCAATGCCTGATCTACCGCAAGGACCTGCTCGATGCGGCGGGGCTGGCCGTGCCGACGACCTGGGAGGAGTTCCACGCGGCAGCCAAGCGGCTGCACGATCCGGCGGCCGGGCACGATGGCACGGTGCTGGCCCTGTTCCCGGACGGGCATAACGGCTTCTACGATTTCTGCGTCCATGTCTGGACCCGCGGCGGCGAGCCGTTCGACGGGGACACACGGCCGAGCCTCGTCACGCCGGAGGCAGAGGCGGCGCTGGACTTCATCCGGACGCTGGCGGCCGACCGGGACGCGATCGCGCCGGACTGCGCGAAGCTGGACAGTGTCCAGTCCGGCCTCCTGTTCTGCGCCGGCAAGGTGGCGCTGATGACCAACTGGTTCGGCTTCGCCGCGCTGGGGGAGACCTGGGCGGAAAGCCGGGTGAAGGGCCTGGTCGACATCGCCCCCCTGCCCTGTGCCGGCCGTGGCCGCAGCCTGTCGCTCAACGTGTTCTGGGTGCTCGCGATCGCGGCCGGCTCGCGGCAGAAGGAGCTGGCCTGGCGCTTCCTGCGCCATCTGGGGAGTCCGGCCATGGACCGGGTGACCACGCTGGAGGGGGCCATCGGCGTGCGCCGCTCGACCTGGGCCGATCCCGAGGTCAACCGGATCGTGCCTTACTACCACAAGCTCGATGAGCTTCATGCCCGCGCCCGCGAGCTGCCGCGCCACCCCCGCCTGTCGGCCATCGCCGCGGCGGTCGACGCCATGCTGGGCAAGGCCACCACCACTGCCACGCCCAGTCGTGACCTGCTGGCACAGGCCCAGCAGCAGATCCTGGACATCCTCCGATGAAGCTCGACCTCCGCCAGGAACACCCGCGCCCGGCCAACCCCCGTCCGATCGTGATCATCGGCTGCGGCGGGATCGTCGCCGCGGCGCACCTGCCGGCCTACCGCAAGGCCGGCTTCACCGTGGCCGGGCTCTACGACCTGGACCGCACCCGCGCCGAGGCGCTGGCGTCGGAATGGGGCATCGCCGAGGTCTACGGCTCGCTGGACGAGGCGCTGGCCACCCCGGGCGTGGTGTTCGACGTGGCCGCCCCGCCCGTGGCCCATCCCGAGCTGATCGAGGCGATGCCGCAAGGCGCATTCCTGCTCCTGCAGAAGCCGATGGGGCTGGACCTCCAGGCCGCGACCCGGATCCGCGCCGCCTGCCGTGCGAGGAACCTCACCGCCGCGATCAACTTCCAGCTCCGCTTCACCGCGATGATGCAGGCCCTGGCCGACGCCAAGGAGCGCGGTTACTTGGGCCGGCTGATCGACGTCGAGTGCCACCTGAACCTGGTGACGCCCTGGCACCTGTTCCCGCATCTCCTGCCCAATCCTAGAGTCGAGATCCTGTCGCACTCGATCCACTATCTCGACCTGATCCGGGCCCTCCTGGGCAACCCGCAGGCGGTCCTGGCGCGCACGATGGGCCATCCCGACACCAGGCTGGCCCAGACCCGGACCAGCGCCATCCTGGACTATGGCGATGACCGCCGCGTCACCCTGTCGATCAACCACCACCACGATTTCGGCCGCCGCTTCCAGGACGCGAGCTTCCGCTTCGAGGGCGACCGTGGGGCGGCCATGGCCAAGCTCGGCGTGCTGCTGGACTATCCCGAGGGCGAGCCGGATGAGCTCTGGCTGGCGCCGAAAGGCGGCCCCTGGCAGCAGGTGCCGCTGGCGTCCGGCTGGTTCCCCGACGCCTTCATCGGCCCCATGGCCAACCTGCAGCGCTTTGCCGCCGGGGAGGATACGGTCCTGCACACCTCGGTGGAGGATGCCTGGCACACCATGGCGCTGGTGGAGGCCTGCTACCGCTCGGCGAAGAGCCCAGGGACGCCGGTGCCGCGCGACTGAGGCCTGGGCATGCAAGGCATTTGCCGCGCGGGCAGCGATCCGCTAAGTCCCACCGCGACGGCAGCCCGCCTCGGACGCCTAGCTCAACGGTAGAGCAAGCGACTTTTAATCGCTAGGTTCAGGGTTCGAATCCCTGGGCGTCCACCAAAGCGGCTCAGCGAGATCATGAAATCGCTAGTTTTTTCGAGGCGCCTGGAAATCGCTCCCTATCCAGTTCCCTACCCCGCGCTTCGGTAGGGAACGGTGTCCACTCGCTCCCACCTCCACCGCTACCCCATCGACGCTGCTCGGGACCTGACGATCCGGTGCGGCGCGAAGGGACAGGTGGAGATGCGGGTGGAGCGGTAGGGGAAGGTCAGACGCAGGAAGCGAGCGGCGCCAGTATACTGGCTCGACTACACCAAAATGCTGTCCACAGCATATGTGGCAGCCACTGGATGCCGATCAGGATTCACGGCCTCCTGCGCACCTTCAGCATTCCCCTTTTACAAGTATCGTCGCTAGATTAATCGCACTCATCCTACGGCAGTTCCCTGCTGCACGCGAGCTCAGGGGCTCGCGGAGGTGAAATTGCCTGCATCGGATGGAGCGGTTCTCACTACGTGATTCATTCATTTGCGCTCAGCATCTCTTGTGCCGCAGCCCACGTCCTTCTCCTGACTTCAAATTGCTCACTAGGAGTACCTAACAGAACCAACATTTGACGAACTTGAGGCAGGTCAGACTGGCGGCGAGCAGGTGGAAGCCGGTGAGGATGTCGAGGCGCCGCTCGCAGCGGACGGTGAGCCTGCGG
>NZ_WUJP01000011.1 GCF_009806515.1 Geminicoccus flavidas
CGAGGCGGCGGTGCCCCATGGCCCTGGCTCACCCCGAATGGAGGGCTTTCGCGCAGTCTCGGTTGGTCAAGCCGGCCACGGAGGCGTCATTCACTATATGCGGGCGCGACCCGACCCGCGCGGGCCCTGGTCGGGAAGCAGAACGCCGCTGCTGCTACCGGGCTCGAGGCGCCCATTGCGGCGCGGCCAGCGCCACCATGAAGCAGATTTGGCCGACGCCGCTGTGGCCACCGGTGAGATCGTCCAGCTGTTTGCCAACAAGTCGACCCGCCTGCGAAGAAGAAGCAAAGTTGTCATTAGGTCCTGATTCCATGAAGCAATGACGCTTGCTCCGAGAGTTCAGCGCAACTGCCAATATGTGTTTATCAGATGGTTCGAGTCACGGTGCCGCAGCCACCACATCTGGACGACGTTGGCGACGCTACCGCTACAACCTGGCCGGAAACCCTGTCGGTACGGCCATCGGATTCGGCGCGCTGGCGGCCGGCAGACTTCACTTGCAGTCTGTCCGCTTGCCGCAGGCCGTGGTCCGCTACGACCGCAAGCCCGCCGGACTGCTGGTACATGTCTGTGCCGCCGCGCGAGGGGCGGTCGGTTCATCAGTTCATGGGCGTGCGGATGGAACCTGGCGGCGTCCCGGGCCGGCTGTCCATGGGGCCTGAGCGTGCCGATGGCGTTGGACACCCGAGCGACCGCCCCACCTTTCAGGCCCATCTCGGCGGGATGCTGGCACCAGAGGGCCGGCACCGGCCATCATCGATGGTCCAGCAACCGCCCGTTCGCCCGAATCGGGCGACCAAGCCGGATGGAGAGGTCTGGGTACTTGTTGTGCGGAACCGAGTCCGCTCAGGCCACTTCCGTGCGCCGGCCATGCCGAGCAAGATCACTGTCCGCAGCCTTCCTGAGCCACGGCGATGCGCCCGTGGCCGTGCCGCCACGGAAAGAACCGGTTTGTACCAACGTACCGACGGCACTCGGACCAACGGCGGCCGGCAGAGACACGCCGAGGCATGGCCTCCTTTGGCAGTGCCGGACAAGGCGATCCTGCCTTCGCAAGCGGCGGCAGTCGGTGCCGCAGCGGTGGCGGATCAGCTGGCAGCACGCCGTCTCAGCACATCCGAACGGCAGCGATCCGGATCAGCGGCCCACAGCCGTGGCGATTCGTACCAAATCTGAAAGCTGGCGGCGGGCGATGTCCGGCAGGATCAGGGTACGCTACTGGACCATCAGGCCGGTTCATGCAGTATCGGGTCGTTGTGGCCAACTTGCCGGACCATGGAGTTGGTCGGAAGGCGGCGCGGCGGATGGCGTCGTCAGGCTGGGAAGCCGCCTGCGCGTCGATGCGGGCAGCCTGCTCGACTATTCGTCGAAGCCACGCCCGATCAGTTCGGCGATGGCCGCCAGTGCCTGGTGGGCCTCCTGGCCGCGGGCGGACAGGCGCAGGGTGGCACCCTTTGCGGCGCCCAGCATCATCAGGCCCAGGATCGAGGTGGCGGTGACCTCGGCATCGTCCTTGCCGACCACCACCACGGCGTCGAACGTGTCGGCGAGCCGGACCAGCTTGGCGGCGGCGCGCGCGTGCAGGCCACGCGCATTGCACACCCGAACCTGCACCGCCAGCCCGCTCTCCACCTTCGACCTGCCTTCGCTGCTGCCCTAGCTCTTGTCGCCGCTCAGTATCTGGCTGGCAACCTGGATGTACTTGCGCCCGGCCTCCTGGGCGCTGCGGATCGCCTGCGGCAGCGTTTCCGTACCACGGACCATGGCGAGCTTGATCAGCATCGGCAGGTTGATCCCGCAGATCACCTCGACCTGCGGCCGGTCGGTGATGGAAATCGCGAGGTTCGACGGCGTGCCGCCGAACATGTCGGTCAGCATGATCACCCCGCTGCCGGTGTCGACCTGCTTGACCGCCGCCACGATGTCGGCCCGACGCCGCTCGATGTCATCGTCGGGTTCGATCGAGATCGCCGCCACGTTCTGCTGCGGCCCCACCACATGCTCCATGGCCGCGACGAACTCATCCGCCAGATGGCCATGGGTGACGATCACCAGGCCGATCATGGCGTGCCCCCGGTCACGGCCGCCGGTGCCACGGTCCGCGGGATGTCACGGTGGTGCGTGCCCACGGCCCAGCCCGCGTCGCGCAGCCGCGCGGACAGGGCCTCGGTCACGAACACCGAGCGGTGCTTGCCGCCGGTGCAGCCGATGGCGATGGTCAGGTACGACTTGCCCTCGGCACGGTAGCGCGGGAGCAGGGGCAAGAGCAGGTTCACCAGCCGCTCCATGAACGAGGAGAAGTCCAGGTCGTTCGCGACATAGTCCTGGACCGGCCGGTCCAGCCCAGTCATCGGCCGCAGGACGTCGTCGTAATGCGGGTTGCGCAGGAAGCGCACGTCGAACACGAGGTCGGCCTCGCGTGGCAGCCCGTTGCGGAACGAGAAGGACATGACGTGGATCGCCAGGCGCTGTCCTTCGGCCGGATCAAACAGGCCGGTAATGACCCGCTTGAGGTCAGCGGCCGTCAGCGCCGTGGTATCGACGATATGGTCGGCCAGCCCGCGCAGCGGGGCCATGATCTGCCGCTCGTGCGCGATCCCGTCCTCCAGCGAGCGGTCAAACGCCAGCGGGTGGCGGCGCCGGGTCTCGCTGTAGCGCCGGCGCAGCACCTCGTCGTCGCAGTCCAGGAACAGGAGGCGGACCTCGGCCACGCCGGAGCCGCGCAGGCGCTCCAGCCGCGGCATCAGCGCATCCACGTCGAAGGTGCGCGAGCGGGGGTCGATGCCGATCGCGACATCGGTTTCGAGCGGGTCCAGTGCCTGGACCAGCTTGCGCAGAAGGTTGATCGGCAGGTTGTCCACCGCCTCGAAGCCCAGGTCCTCCAGGACCTTGAGCGCGGTGGTCCGGCCGGCACCAGCCATGCCGGTGACAATGACGATCCGGTTCACGGCACCTCACGCACCAGCCGGAACAGGGATGCCGCGACCAGCGAGCCGGCCCGGTTCAGATCGTCCGGCATGATGTGGATCAGGGGCAGCACGACTCCGAGCATGCCGGTGGTGGCGGGAGGGGGCAAGCGCTCGATGGTAACACTGCGTGTCAACTCGGCAACGAGGTCGACCGCTGCGGCACGCCGGCACGGGAGGCGGACGAGGCCCAGCCGCCGCAGCTCGAGCTGGCCCCGGATGGACGCAGGGCAGGCCGCAATCAGGCGCCCACCCTCATTGGCGAGCTCGACCGCGTCGTCTGCCACCAGCCAGCCGCCCATGGCCAGCAGGGAGTGGCACAGGCTGGACTTGCCGCTGCCCGACGGGCCCAGCACCAGCACGCCCCGGCCATGGAGCTGCACGCAGGAGCCGTGCTGGAGGGTGCGCCCGGTCAGCGGAGCAGCGCCCTGGCGCGCCGGCGCTGCAGCGACGAGGCGATACCCAGCGACTCCCGGTATTTCGCAACGGTCCGGCGGGCGACCTGCATGCCCTCCTTTTCCAGGAGCAGGACGAGCCGGTCGTCGGACAGGACGTCGTCCGGCGTTTCCCGCTCGATCATCAAGCGGATCCGCTGGCGGATCGCCTCGGCGCTGACGCTGCCCTCGCCATCGGCGGATGGCAGACCGGTCGAGAAGAAATATTTCAGCGGATAGGTGCCGCGCGGCGTGCCGACATATTTATCGCTGGTGGCACGGCTCACCGTGCTCTCGTGCAGCCCGGTCACCTCGGCGATGTCGCGCAGGACGAGCGGGCGCAGCCGGGACGGACCGTGGGTGAGAAAGCCCTTCTGCCGCTGGAAGATCGCCTTGGTGACCCGCAGGACGGTGCGCGCGCGCTGGTCGAGCGCCTTGACCAGCCAGTTGGCAGACTGCCAGCGCTCGGACAGATATTCCTTGGCCTTGCGGCCCTCGGCACTGCTGCAGATCTCGGCATAATAGCCGCTATCCGCCAGCACCCGCGGCAGGGTGCGCGGGTCGACCTCGACCCGCCAGTTGCCGCCGGGGGCCGGCAAGATGTGCACGTCCGGCGAGACCACCGGTGCGGGCTCTGGGTCGAAGCCGGCACCCGGCCTGGGATTGAGCGCCCGGATCTCCGTGATCATGTCTTGCAGGTCGTCCTGGTCGACCCGGCACACCCGGAGCAGGAGCGCGAAGTCGGCGCGGGCCAGGGCGGGCAGATGGTCCAGCAGCGCCTGCATGGCCGGATCCAGCCGGTCGAGTTCCTTGAGCTGCAGCGCCAGGCATTCCCGCAGATCCCGGGCACCCACGCCCACCGGATCGCAGTTCTGCACGATTAGCAGCGCCTGCAGGAGTTCGTCCCGGCCTGCGGCCAGTTCCACGGCCAGGTCCTCGATCGGCTCGCGCAGGTAGCCGTCGCCATCCAGGCGTTCGACCAGGGCGAAGGCCAGGAAGCGGATGGTGGGGTCGTCGGCATCGGCTGCGACCTGGGCCAGCAGATGCTCGCGCAGGCTCACCGGCCGGCTGAGCGTGGCCTCCAGCGAGGGCAGGTCGTCCTCGGCGGCGCCGGAACGGCGCTCACGCCCGAGCGGGCCCAGCTCCGCCCCGGCGGGCTCGCCGGTCTCGGGCGGCCAGTCCTGGCCATCCGGCGGATCGGCGGCAGGCTCGGCGGTCGCCCGGCCATCCAGCGGCGCCTCCTGCTCGCCGGCCGGCTGGCCCTGCCGGTCGGCCACGCCGTCGCTGCGGGTCAGGAACGGGTTCTCGGTTAGTTCCTGCTGGATGAACTGGTCCAGCTCGAGGTTGGACAGCTGCAGGAGCTTGATCGCCTGCTGGAGCTGCGGCGTGATCACCAGCCCCTGGGACTGGCGCAGCTCCAGGCGCATCCCGGCATTCATCGGCCGTACCCATCGCAGGGGTGCGCCCAGCCGCGGGAGGCGGGCACGGCGCGTCCCATCGCTGCCGGCACGGCGTGGCCGCCCGTCACGACGCGGTGGCTCACAGGGCGAAATCGTCGCCGAGATAGACCTTGCGGACCATCTCGTCGGCGACGATCGAGCTCGGCGTGCCTTCCATGATCACGCGCCCCTCGTGCAGGATATAGGCACGGTCGATGATCTCCAGCGTATCCCGGACATTGTGGTCGGTGATCAGCACGCCCAGGCCGCGATCCTTCAGATGCGCCACCAGGCTGCGGATCTCGGCCACGTTGATCGGGTCGATGCCGGCCAGCGGCTCGTCCAGGAGCATGAAGCCCGGCCGCGACGCGAGGGCGCGGGCGATCTCGACGCGCCGTCGCTCGCCGCCGGACAGGCCGAGCGCCGGAGCGCGGCGCAGATGGCTGAGCCCGAACTCGGCCAGCAACTCGTCGAGCATCTCCTCGCGGCGAAGCCGGCTGGGCTCCACCAGCTCCAGCACCGCGCGCAGATTGTTCTCGACGCTGAGGCCCCGGAACACCGAGGCCTCCTGGGCCAGGTAGCCCACGCCTAGGCGGGCGCGGCGGAACATCGGCAGGTCGGTGACGTCCGCGCCGTCCAGCACGACCTGACCGTAGTCCGGCGAGATCAGGCCGGTCAGGATGTAGAACGAGGTGGTCTTGCCGGCGCCGTTCGGCCCCAGGAGACCTACCGCCTCGCCCCGGCCGACCCGCAGGCTGACGTCGCGCAGCACCGTGCGGCCACCATACTGCTTGCCGATCTTGAAGGCCGACAGCTCGGAGACTGCGGCACCGCGGGGTGCGGCGGCCTGCACCTGCTCGTGGCGCTGCTGGGCTGGCAGGAGGTCGGGCGACACCAGGCTCACGGCTGCTCGCTGCCCCCGTTCTCGGGCGTGAACACGGCGCGGACCCGCTCGCTGCGCTTGCCGCCCGACACGGTCGACAGGCCGGTGTTCAGGTCCATGTCCAGCCGGTTGCCACGGATCACGTTCTCGCCGCGAGTCAGGACCACGTCCCCGGTCAGCTGCATCGTGCCGGCCACCACGTCATAGACCCCGGCATCGCCCTGTGCACTCTCCGCGGGCGAGGTGATCACCACTTTGCCGAACGCCTCGATCATCCGGATCGAGTTGTCGGCCGGATCGGCCCCGCCGCCTGCGCCGGATCCGCCCTCCGCCGCCTCGTTGCGGGCGTAGTGCACCAGCAGTCGGTCGGCACGCAGCTTCATGTCGCCCTGCACCGCATCGACATTGCCGGCAAACGTGGCGAGCTGCTTTGGCTGCTCCACGGTGAGCGTGTCCGAGGTGATCTCGATCGGCTGGCGGGAATCGTGGCCAGCCAGGCCGTTGCTTTCCTGCGCTGCCGCGATGGCCGCCGGTAGGCAGGCGATCAGCGCGAATGCCGCTGCTGCCCGATGCCTCATCAAGGAGCCTCTCCCTCGGCCCGGTCCTGCGTCAGCACGACCCGCACATTGCCCTGAAACCGGATCACGTCGCCCCCTTCCTCGATGGCGAAGCCATCCGCGTCGATCGTTCCCCTGGCCCCGGTCCCATGGACCGGCCGCTCGCCCGCCGCGCGGCGCTCGTCCAGGAGGATGGTCGCCTGCTCGGTCGTGAACTCCATGCCGTCCGGCGTATAGAGCTTGACGTCGCGGGCAAGGTCCAGTCGTTCAATATCGCGCTGATAGAGCGCGTCCTGAGACTCCAGCCGGGTCAGCCCGCCGTCCAGGCTCTCCATCCTGGCACGCATGCGGGAAAGCGCGATCCGGTCCGGCGCCTTGGGGTCGATCTGCGCCTCGTCGGCCTCGACCACATAGGGCCGCCCGCCCTCGCTGTCGGCACCGACATAGCGCGGCTGGCGCATGCGCATGGGCTCGGTGATCGAGATGCCCTCGAACAGGCCGGACGGTGCGATCATCCCGGCAACGTCGCCAAAGATCTTGGGCCAGGCGATCACCAGCACGATCAGGCCGATCGCGATGCCGGGCAGCACCAGCCGCATCAGGCCGACGAAGCGGCGGCGGGGCCGCCTGGGCGGCGCGCCCGGTCCGGCGGCGCTGCCCTTGTCCGGGGCCGGCTCGACCGGGGCGGTTGCGGGAGCCTCGACCACGTGCTCAGGCCACCCCGGCCTTGAGACAGTCGTGCAGGTGGATCGCACCTACCGGGCGGCCTTCCACCACCACGAACAGCACCGTGATCGCAGCGGCATTCATCGTGCGCACGGCCTCCACCGCCAGCGCGTCGGGGGAAATGGTCCGCGCCCGGCTGGTCATCAGCGCCTCCACGGAGCGGCCCAGCAGGTCGGGCGCCATGTTACGGCGCAGATCGCCGTCGGTGACGATGCCGACCAGCCGGCCGTCGTCGTCGACCACGCCGACGCAACCAAGCCGCTTTTCGGTCATCACCAGCAGGGCGTCGGCCATGCGGGTGCCGACCGGGACGAGCGGCAGGTCCGCCCCCTCGTGCATCAGCTGGCGCACGCGCACCAGCCGGGCGCCGAGCTTGCCGCCCGGATGCAGTTCGGCGAAGGCATGGCTGGAGAAGCCGCGCCGGCCGAGCAGGACCACGGCCAGCGCATCGCCCAGTGCCAGCATGGCGGTGGTCGAGGTGGTGGGCGCCAAGCCCAGCGGGCAGGCCTCGACCACCGCCGGCAGGACCAGGGCCACGTCGGCGCTGCCGGCGAGCGTGCTGGGTGCCCGGCCGACCATGGCCGCGAGCGGGATGCCGAACCGGCGGGCATGCACCAGGATCGCGTGCAGTTCCGGGGTCTCTCCGGAGTTGGACAGCGCCAGCACCGCGTCCTGGGTGGTGATCATGCCGAGATCGCCATGGGCGGCTTCGGCCGGGTGGACGAACTGGGCAGGGGTTCCGGTCGAGGCGAGGGTGGCGGCGATCTTCGCCGCCACGTGGCCGCTCTTGCCCATGCCGGTGACCACCACCCGGCCGGTCGCGCGCTGGAGCAGGTCACAGGCCGCCACGAAGTCGCGCCCCAGTGTGCCAGCCAGGTCCTGGAGTGCCCGGGCCTCGGTGGCGAGTACCTCGCGGGCGGCCGCCAGGTCGGCGGCCGCGGCGGCACCGGCCATATCCGTGCCGACCGGGCCGGCTCCGGGCTGGCCTTGCGCTGGGACGATGGTGGCGGCCATGGCCTTGGACGGCATGAGCGGCTCCGCTGGCCGGTTCAGTGGGCGAGGATGTCCTGGTCGGCGAATCCGGCGAGGTCCAGTTGGGCGCGGGTGGGCAGGAAGCCGAAGCAGGCCTCTGCCAGATGGAGGCGGTCCTCCCGGCGCAGCATCGCCTCCAGCCGCTCCTTCAGGCGGTGGAGATGCACGACGTCGCTGGCGGCATAGCGCAACTGCGCCTCGCTCAACTGGTCGTTCCCCCAGTCCGAGCTCTGCTCCTGCTTCTGCAGCTCCACGCCCAGCAGCTCGCGGCTCAGGTCCTTCAGGCCGTGGCGGTCGGTATAGGTGCGCACCAGCTTCGACGCGATCTTGGTGCACCAGAGCGGTGCTGCCGCCACGCCCAGAAAATGCCGGAGCACGGCCACGTCGAAGCGTGCGAAATGGAAGATCTTGAGGACATCGGGATTGGCCAAGAGCGCGCTCAAGCGCGGCGCCGCGTAGTTGCGGTCGGCAAAGCGCACCAGATGGATCTCGCCATTGGCCTTGGCGAGCTGCACCAGGCAGAGCCGGTCGCGGTGCGGCTGCAGCCCCATCGTCTCAGTGTCCAGCGCCACCGGCCCGTCGGCGACAAAGTCGGGCGGCAGGTCGCCCTGATGAAGCTGGAAATCCATACGCACCGTTTCCGATCCTTCGGCCCTGGGAAGCACCCTAGACCCTAGATGGTAAACGATCCGTGAACGCCGGAGTGAGTGGTGCCCAGGAGAGGACTCGAACCTCCACGCCCTTGCGAGCGCTAGCACCTGAAGCTAGTGCGTCTACCAATTCCGCCACCTGGGCACTCGGTGCGGGCCGGGAAGTAGGCGAGTTCGTGACGGCCGTCAACGGGTGCCGGTGCGCTTTCCTGTAAATCCGCGCCGCGGGACCGTCGCGCCGGCAAGGCAGCCTCCCGGAGCTGTCGACCGCGGCCACGGCCGGGCGCGTTTGCCAGCCGATCGGCGCGGGACTAGATCAGCTCCAGTCGGGGCGATGGGCGAAGGAGGGCAGGGATGCGCGGCATGGTGGTCGCGGTGACGGGTGGGACCGGCTTCATCGGCCGGCACCTGATCCGGCAGCTCTGCGCGGAGGAGGTGCAGGTCCGCGTGCTCTGCCGCAATCCGGAGCGGGCCCTGGTGCTCAAGCCGCTGGGCGAGGTCGGGCAGGTGACGCCGATCCCGACCGATCTCGGCCAGGACGAGCAGCTGGCCCGTGCGCTTTCCGGCGCCGACGCGGTGGTGAACCTGGTGGGCATCCTCCACGAGCGTCGCGCCGGCGATTTCCAGCGGCTCCATGCGCAGCTGCCCGAGCGGATCGGCCGCTTGGCGCCTGCCGGCGCCAGGCTCGTCCAGATCTCGGCGATCGGGGCCGATTCGGGTTCGCGCAGCATCTATGCCCGCACCAAGGCCGCGGGCGAGCAGGGCCTGCGCCAGGCACGGCCGGATGCAGTGATCCTGCGGCCGTCCGTGGTGTTCGGGCCCGAGGACCAGTTCCTCAACCGGTTCGCGGCGATGTCGGCTACCCTGCCGTTCCTGCCGGCAATCGGCGGCGGGCGCACCCGGTTCCAGCCGGTCTATGTCGGCGATGTCGCCCGGGCGATCGTCGCAGCACTGGCAGGCCAGGCCCGGCCCGGCGCCATCTACGAGCTAGGCGGACCGGAAGTGCTGAGCTTTCGGGAGATCCTGGTCTGGCTGCTGCGGGTGCTGGGCCGCAACCGGCGGATCGTCAACGTTCCGTTCGGCGTGGCCGAGTTTTTGGGGCGGATCCTGCAGCACCTGCCGACACCGCCGCTCACCGTCGACCAGGTGGTGCAGTTGCGCAGCGACAACGTAGCGAACCCGGATCTGCCAGGCTTGGCGGAACTCGGCGTTCCCCCGACGCCGCTGGAAGTCGCGGGACCGCCCTACCTCCAGCTGTTCGCCCGATCACAGGTTCGAACCATCCCAGCACAGCCGTCCTAACCCGGGACTATATCTCAGAAGCTGCTCAATTGGGTGACCGTGCAAGACGATCGAGTTAGGAAACCTGGGAGAAACAAGTCCCGTATCGGGACTGAATCGATGGACTGAACTTTACCTGCCCATCCTTCGTGTTTAGGACGCTTCCAAGGCGGCACGTCCCGCGTGCCGCGGCTTTTGCAAGTCGTGCGCGAAGGACAGGGCGATGGCCGCCTCGAAGATGATGCAGTTCGTTGCCGTGCCGCAGACCCTGCCGCACAAGCGCAGCGTCGAGGAGCGGGTCCAGGATTTCGGCGAAATCTATGACCGCTTCCGACCGGAGCGTGCGGCCGAGCAGGCGTCGCGCTGCGAGCAGTGCGGCATCCCGTTCTGTCAGATCCACTGCCCCCTGCACAACAACATCCCCGACTGGCTGCGCATGACCGCGGAGGGCCGGCTCGAGGAGGCCTACGAACTGAGCTCCGCCACCAGCGCCATGCCGGAGATCTGCGGCCGGATCTGCCCGCAGGACCGGCTGTGCGAGGGCAACTGCGTAATCGAGAAGGGCTTCAACTCGGTCACGATCGGCACGGTCGAGCGCTACATCAACGACACCGCCTTCGAGATGGGCTGGGTCAAGCCGCCCGTGCCGCTGCGTGAGCGGAACGGCAGCGTCGCCATCATCGGCGCCGGGCCCGCCGGCTATTCCGCCGCCTTCGAGCTGCGCCGCAAGGGCTGGCAGGTAGATGTCTACGACCGCTACGACCGGGCGGGTGGACTGCTGATGTACGGCATCCCCGGCTTCAAGCTGGAAAAGGAGGTCGTGGTCCGCCGCACGAGGCTGCTCGAGGAGGCGGGGGTGCGGTTCCACCTCGGTTGCGACGTGGGCGCGCCCGGGCAGCCGAGCTTCGCTGAATTGCGCGCCCGCCACGACGCCGTCTTCATTGGCACCGGTGTCTACAAGGCGCGCGCCCTGCAGGTGCCGGGCGTGGGCCTGCCGGGAGTCGTCCCGGCGTTGCACTATCTGACCGCGTCCAATCGCAAGAGCCTGGGCGACGAGGTGGCGGCGTTCGATGACGGCAGCCTGAACGCCGCCGGCAAGCACGTGGTCGTGGTGGGCGGCGGTGACACCGCCATGGACTGCGTGCGCACCGCGATCCGCCAAGGCGCACTCTCGGTGAAATGCCTCTACCGGCGCGACAAGGAGAACATGCCGGGCTCGATGCGCGAGGTGAAGCATGCCGAGGAGGAGGGCGTGGAGTTCGTCTGGCTCTCCGCACCCGAGGCCTTTGTCGGCGAGGCGCGGGTCGAGGCGGTGCGCGCCGTCCGCATGCGGCTGGGCGCGCCCGACTCCACCGGGCGCCAGTCGCCGGAGCAGGTGCCGAACTCCGGCTTCCGGCTGCCCGCCGACCTGGTGATCGCCGCCCTGGGCTTTGATCCGGAGGATCATCTCGCCATGTTCGGTGAGCCGGAGCTCAAGGTCTCCCGCTGGGGCACCATCACGATCGACTGGAGCACCATGCAGACCAACCTGGAAGGCGTGTTCGCCGGTGGCGACATCGTGCGCGGCGCCTCCCTAGTGGTCTGGGGGGTCCGGGACGGTCGCGACGCCGCGGCCGCGATGCACCGCTATCTCCTGAACCGCACGGCCGAGCACGACGCGCTCGCCACGGCCGCCTGAGGGACAACGATCATGAGCCAGCTTCCCATGGAGAGCGGGGCGGAGTTCGTCCAGGCCTACCGCGAGAACCGCGCGGCCCTGCTCGAGCGCGGCATGTATGCGGCCGAGGACGAGCATTCCTCATGCGGTGTCGGCATGGTGGCCGCGATCGACGGCAAGCCGCGCCGCGAGGTGGTGACCAAGGCGATCGAGGCGCTCAAGGCGGTCTGGCACCGCGGTGCGGTCGACGCCGACGGCAAGACTGGTGACGGTGCGGGCATCCATGTCCAGATCCCCGACGCCTTCTTCCGACGCTACGTCACCGATGCCGGCATCGACGTGGACGAGCGCCTGGGCGTGGGCATGGTGTTCCTGCCGCGCAACGATTTTAGTGCCCAGGAGACCTGCCGCTCGATCGTGGAAAGCGAGATCATCCGCGGCGGCTACCAGATCCGCGGCTGGCGCCAGGTCCCGGTCGACACTTCGGTCCTGGGCGATAAGGCCCAGGCGACCCGGCCGGAGATCGAGCAGATCATCGTCGGCAACCCCGATCCGGCGATCGACGCCGACCGGTTCGAGCGCGACCTCTACATCATCCGCCGGCGGATTGAGAAGCAGGTCCAGGCGGCGCACATCGCCGAGTTCTACATCTGCTCGCTCTCCTGCCGCTCGATCATCTACAAGGGACTGTTCCTCGCCGAGGCCCTCTCGGTCTTCTACCCGGACCTGCAGGACGAGCAGTTCGTCTCGACCTTCGCGATCTTCCACCAGCGCTACTCGACCAATACCTGGCCTGCTTGGCGGCTCGCCCAGCCGTTCCGCACGCTCGCCCATAACGGCGAGATCAACACGCTGCGGGGCAACACCAACTGGATGAAGAGCCACGAGACTCGGATGGAGGCCGAGGTCTTCGGCGAGTTCAACGAGGACGTGAAGCCGCTGATCCAGGCCGGCTCCTCGGACAGTGCGGCGCTGGACGCGGTGGTCGAGGCGCTGATCCGGGCCGGGCGGGCCCTGCCGCTGGTCAAGACCTTGCTGGTGCCGCCGGCCTGGTCGAACCGGATCGTCATGCCCCAGGCCCATGCCGACCTGTTCAACTACTGCAACTGCGTGATGGAGCCCTGGGACGGGCCGGCAGCCCTGGTCGCCGCGGACAGCCGCTGGGCGATCGCCGGCATGGACCGCAACGGCCTGCGCCCGATGCGCTACGCCCGCACCTCCGACGGCCTGCTGGTGGTGGGCTCGGAAGCCGGCATGGTGCCGCTGGACGAGGGCAGCATCGTCGAGAAGGGCCGGGTGGGGCCGGGGGAGACCATCGGCGTCGACCTCACCAGCGGGCGCTTCTTCCGCGATGACGAGCTGAAGGACTGGCTGGCCGGCCTCAAGCCTTATTCCAAGTGGGTGGAGAACATCCGCAGCCTGGAGGATCTGGCCGCCGCGCGCGACTTCCAGCCGGCGAGCTTCCCCCGCGACGAGCTGCGCCACCGCCAAGCCCAGTTCGGCGTGAGCGTGGAGGACCTGGAGCTGATCCTGGCGCCCATGGTCCAGGACGGCAAGGAAGCCCTGGGCTCGATGGGCGACCACAGCCCGGTGGCCGTGCTGTCCAAGCGCTATCGCGGCCTGCACCACTTCTTCCGCCAGCAGTTCGCTCAAGTCACCAACCCGCCGATCGACCCGTTGCGCGAGTGGCGGGTGATGAGCCTGAAGACCCGCTTCGGCAATCTCGGCAACGTCTATGACGAGGACCCGAGCCAGACCTCGATCCTGCAGCTCGAGAGCCCGGTCATCACCACGACCGAGCTGCTGGCGCTGGAGGAGCATTTCCAAAAGCGCATGCGCCGGATCGACTGCACCTTCCCGGCGGACGGCTCGGAGTCGCTGAAGCTGGCGCTGGAGCGGATCCGCCACGAGGCCGAGGACGCGGTGCGTGGCGGGGCCGAGAACCTGCTCCTCACCGACGAGGACGTGGGGCCGGAGCGGGCGCCGCTGCCGATGATCCTGGCCGTGGGCGCCGTGCATAGCCATCTGGTCGGCCAGAAGCTGCGCGCCTTCTCCTCGATCACCGTGCGCTCGGGCGAGTGCATGGACACGCACTGCTTCGCCGTGCTGATCGGCGTGGGTGCTACCGCGGTGAACGCGTACCTCACCGAGGCGGCGATCGCCGACCGCCATGCCCGCAACCTGTTCCCCGGCCTGACGCTGCAGGAGTGCCTCGCGCGCTTCAAGGAGGCGATTAATCAAGGCCTGCTCAAGATCATGTCCAAGATGGGCATCTCGATCGTGTCGAGCTACCGGGGCGGGTGCAATTTCGAGGCGATCGGCCTGTCGCGCTCGCTGTGCCGCGAATACCTGCCGGGCATGGTGTCGCGCATCTCCGGCATCGGCCTGGCCGGCATCAGCAAGCGCATCCTGGAGATGCATGAGCGCGCCTTTGGCGAGGGCGCGGCCGTGCTGCCGATCGGCGGCTTCTACCGCTACCGGCGCGGCGGCGAGCCGCATGCGCTGGAAGGCAAGGCGATCCATCAGCTCCAGCACGCGGTCCAGACCGACAGCTACTCGGCCTACAAGCGCTTTACCGAGATGCTGCACGACCACGAGCCGATGGCGATCCGCGACCTGCTCGCCTTCGCGCCCAAGGCCCAGCCGATCCCGCTGGACGAGGTCGAGAGCATCACCGAGATCCGCAAGCGCTTCGTGACCCCCGGGATGTCGCTGGGTGCCCTTTCGCCCGAGGCGCACGAGACCCTGACGATCGCCATGAACCGGATCGGTGCGAAGGCCGATTCCGGCGAGGGCGGCGAGGGCAAGGAGCGGTTCACCCCCAGGCCCAACGGCGACAATGCCAACTCGCCGATCAAGCAGGTGGCGTCCGGCCGGTTCGGCGTCACGGCGGAATACCTGAACGCCGCCAAGGAGCTGGAGATCAAGGTTGCCCAGGGTGCGAAGCCCGGCGAGGGCGGTCAGCTGCCGGGCTTCAAGGTGACGGTCGAGATCGCGCGGCTGCGCCACGCCACGCCTGGCGTGACCCTGATCTCACCGCCGCCGCACCACGACATCTACTCGATCGAGGATCTGGCCCAGCTCATCTACGACCTGAAGCAGATCAACCCGGACGCCAAGGTCTGCGTGAAGCTGGTTTCGGAGGCCGGCATCGGTACGATCGCGGCCGGCGTCGCCAAGGCCAAGGCCGACGTGATCCTGATCTCGGGCAATGTCGGCGGCACCGGCGCCTCGCCGCAGACCTCGATCAAGTATGCCGGCACGCCCTGGGAGATGGGCCTGTCCGAGACCAACCAGCTGCTCACGCTCAACCGGCTGCGCCACCGCGTCACGCTGCGTACCGATGGCGGGATCAAGACCGGCCGCGACGTGGTAATCGCCGCCATGCTGGGTGCCGAGGAATACGGCATCGGCACGCTATCGCTGGTGGCGGTCGGCTGCATCCTGGTCCGGCAGTGCCACTCCAACACCTGCCCGGTCGGCGTGTGCACCCAGCGCGACGACCTGCGTGCCAAGTACGAGGGCAGGCCCGAGCACATCGTCAACCTGATGAGCTTCATCGCTGAGGACACGCGCGAGGTCCTGGCCTCGCTGGGGCTGCGCTCGCTCAACGAGGCGATCGGCCGGACCGACCTGCTCCGCCAGGTCAGCCGCGGCTCGATCGACCTGGACGACCTCGACCTCAACCCGATCCTGGCCAATGTCGATCCCGGTCCGCACCCGCGCTACTGCGTGGTGGAGGGCCGCAACGAGGTGCCGGACACGCTGGACGCACGGATGGTCAAGGACGCCCGCCCGTTGCTGGAAGACGGCGAGAAGATGCAGCTCCAGTACAATGTGCGGAACGTGCATCGCGCGGTGGGCACCAGGCTGTCCGCGCACATCACTCGCAAGTACGGCATGGCGCGGCTGCCCGAAGGTCACATCACCGTGCGGCTGCGCGGCTCGGCGGGCCAGTCGCTGGGTGCGTTCGCCGTACAGGGCCTGAAGCTGGAAGTGTTCGGCGACGCCAACGATTATGTCGGCAAGGGCCTGTCCGGTGGCACGATCGTGGTCCGGCCGCTGGTCTCCTCGCCGCTCGTCCCGCACCAGAACGTCATCATCGGCAACACCTGCCTTTATGGCGCCACGGCCGGCAAGCTGTTCGCCTCGGGCAAGGCCGGCGAGCGCTTCGCGGTGCGCAACTCCGGTGCGGTCACCGTGGTGGAAGGTGTCGGCGACAATGGCTGCGAGTACATGACCGGCGGCACCGCGGTGATCCTGGGTCCCACCGGCGACAATTTCGCGGCCGGCATGTCGGGCGGCATGGCGTTCGTCTACGATCCGGACAACCTCCTGGAGACCCGGATCAACGGCGAGATGGTGATCTGGCAGCGGGTCGAGGTCGACCATTATGCCGAATTGCTGCACGCCCTGATCCGCGAGCATGTGGCCGCCACCGGCAGCCCCCTCGGCAAGCAGATCCTGCACGACTACCCGGTCGAGCTCGGCCGGTTCTGGCAGGTCGTGCCCAAGGAGATGCTGGACAAGTTGGCCGTGCCGGTCACCCGGGACGCTGCGGTCGAGCAGGCGGCACTGCTTGCCTGACCGGCCGGCAGAGGCGGCGGAGCGGATCCTCCTCCGCTCGTTGGAGGGGGACGAGCGGGTCCTGTGGACGGGCCGTCCCGATCCCTTGGCCCTGGTCAGGATGGAGCGCAAATGGCGCCCGGGCGGGCTGGCCCTGGTGCTGATCGCGCTGTGGATCGCCTGGCGGACCGAGGCGCTGCCGCTCGCGGTGCTGGTGGCGGCGTTCGGCGCGAACGCGCTGACTCTGCCCTGGCGGGCGGCGCGGGCGGCACCCGGCATCCTTTACGCCGTCACCAACAAGCGGGTGCTGATCATCGATCCGGCACGGCTACAGCCGGTGCAGCCTTATCCCGTCACTGCGCTGAAGCTCCAGCTCCGCCAGATAGCCGGTGCCGAGACCGGCGACCTCCTGCTGCGCCGGCGCGACTACTTCCCGGCCGCGATCGAGGGCGTCGCCCGCCAGCGCCGGCCGGTCTTCCAGGCCATCCACGATCCGGGCGCGGTGGCCGAGTTGATCCGGCGCCAGGCAGTGCGGTTCGCCCACCTGGCCTGAGGCGTCGCATCTCCGCCACGGTGTCGTGAGCAGTGCCCGACCGGGCCGGAACATTTATTGACAGTAGATTACCAAAAAAATCATCTGGCCTGAGAACACAGATACAGGGCCAGGCACAGATGTCGCGTTTGCTTCGCTGGATGTTGCTCGGCACTTGTGCCCTCCATCTTGTTCCCCTCGCTGCCGAGCAGGCTCGGGCTTCCGGCTACGCGATCCGCGAGCAGAGTGCGGTCGGCCAGGGCAGCTCGTTCGCCGGCATGACCGCGGGCGAGGGCGGCCTGTCGGCGATGTTCTTCAACCCGGCGGCCCTGGGCTTCGCGACTGCGCCCACGATCGAGCAGCACATCACCCTGGTGGTGCCGGACGCGGAGCTGGTGTCGTCCTCGGCCTCGACGGTGCTGGGTACGCCGATCGGCGGGCGCAACCGCCAGAGCGACGTGTTCCCCGATGTGGGCGTGCCGGCACTCTATGGCGCCTACCCGCTGGACGAGCGCTGGACGCTGGGCCTCGCGGTGAATGCTCCCTACGGCCTCGGCTCCAAGTATGACGAGGACTGGGTAGGCCGCTACCATGCGGTCAAGTCGAAGCTGTTCTCGGTGAACGCCACGCCGACTATTGCCTACCGGCCGGTCTCCTGGCTGACCCTGGGCGGCGGGATCAGCGCGCAGTACATCCATGCCGAGCTGACCAATGCCGTGGATTTCGGCACGATCGGCGCCGTGCTCGAGCAGCGCACCGGTGCGAACCTACCGATCACCCCAGTGCCCGGCGCGCAGGACGGCAAGGCCAAGGTGGAGGGCGACGATATCGGCTTCGGCGTGGTGCTGGGTGCCATTGCCGAGCCGGTGGCGGGCACTCGGCTGGGCGTCTCCTACCGCTCGCAGATCAGCCAGTCGCTCAAGGGCGATGCCGATTTCGACCTGGGGACGTCCGGCATGGGTGCCATCATCTCCGCCGCCACCGGCCAGTTCGTGGACGGCGGCGCCAGGGCGTCGCTCACCACCCCCACCACCGTCTCGCTCGGCTTCTCCCAGGTGGTCGGCAGCGACCTGACCCTGTTGGCCGACCTCCAGTGGACCGACTGGTCGCAGTTCGACGAACTGCGCATCGACTTCGACAACCCGGCCCAGGCAGCGAGCGCCACCACCCAGAACTGGAGCGACACCTGGTTCGCCTCCGTGGGTGCCGCCTACCGGCTGAACGAGCAATGGACGCTGCGGGCCGGTGCCGCGTTCGACCAGTCGCCGGTGCCCAACGACGACCGCACGCCGCGCATCCCGGACGCCGACCGCTACTGGCTCTCGGCCGGGGTCTCCTGGGCGCCCTGGCAGGACTGGACCTTCGACCTCGGCTATTCCCACATCTTCTTGGAAGACACCGAGGTCGACCTGACCGCCGGTGGTGCCGGCAACGCCACGCGCGGCAATCTCTCGGCCAACTACGAAAGCCAGATCAACATCATCGCGGTGGCGGCACGAGTCGCGTTCTGAGGCGAGGGCCCGAGAGCAGCCGTTTCCCCCGGGGCGCCCTTGTGACCACTCCTAGTTCGGGCCCCGGAACGGAGCCGCGAGGCTGGCAAAGGCCTGCAACAGGCCTGGTACGCGCCGCCGGATCTCCACCGGGCCCTCCCAGCGCTTGCCTGGCAGCGAGATGGGCACACGGCGACCGCCGACGACGGCGAACTGCACCGGGCGGTCGCCATAGCGGTACCAAAGGATGGTCCCGTTCGTGGTGAAGGCGAGGAATACCCCGTCCGGGCAAGCGACCACTGCCCGGAAGTGCTGCCAGCCCGTGCCGATCTGCTCGGCCGGTGCCCAGTCGGCGGTGCCGTCAGCATGGCCGCGATGATCGTGCAGGATCAGCGCGCCATCCGGCCGGATGCCATAGATCAGGCCGCCGCCACCCGACATCACCGTCTGGTAGCCGCCGAAGCCGGTGGCGACCTCGCGCGGGCCGGACCAGGTCGTCACGTTGCCGCCATGGGGGGCGCCATCATGCCGGTACCACAGCAGTCGGCCATCGGGCTGGACCCCGTACACGACGTATTCTCCGCCCGGAAAGACATGCTGGAAGCCATTCCAGCCATTGCCCACCTGCACCGGGCCGCGCCAGGTCCGGTTCCCCTCGAAGAAGCCGTCATGCCCGTACCACATCAGGTCGCCATTGGGCTTGATCGCGTAGATC
>NZ_WUJP01000012.1 GCF_009806515.1 Geminicoccus flavidas
GCCGCGCCGCCGCCATTGAAGACGCGTGTGAATCCGTTCCAGCCGTTGCCGACCTTGATCGGCCCGCGCCACTGGTCGGAACCACCCGGACGGCTGGCCTCGCTCAGCTGGTACCATTGCAGGTCGCCGGTCAGGTCGACCAGGTATAGGACTGCGGGCGCATACGCCTCGGTGGTCGGGAATTGCCCGATGAACTGACCACGCAGTGATCCGCCGGCAACCAGGCGTGCCAGCACGTCCGACAAGGCCTGCAGCGGCGCGCAACCGCTCTTGTCCTCCAGTTCGACCTCCTCCAGGGGCGCCCCGAGAAGGCTGGGATTGACGGTGCACAGGCTGCCACGTCCCGCTTGCATGGCGAGGCTGAAAGGCTTGGTAGTCAGGACCCGTCGGCCGGTCATCAGGTTGCCGATGTCGAAATGGAACGCGCAGAACCCATCACGGTCCGCAAACTTGCTGCCGGCGATTACGTGGCCGCGGATCCGCCACTTGATGTGCTCCTGGATGGAATGCGGGATGCCCGCCGCGCCGTCGGCGTACTTGTCGAAGTCGGTGCGCACCGCGGTCGCAGCACGATGCCGCTCCAGCCGGGCCTGGTCATCGACCAGACGCGCCCGCTGCCCGGCCTGCACCGCCCGCTCGCGCGCCGCCAGCCAGATGAGCATGCCTATCAGGTAGACGGGCAGGGTGGGGACATTCTTGAAGCGCAGCGTCGCCAGGGCCGGCTCGTGCCGCGTCTGCCTGCTGGCCGGGTCGCGGAACTCCTTCTCGACCACGTCCGTCCAGCGCCAGATCTCGTGATCGTTGCGCAGGAACTTGTCGAGGACGACTCCTGCCTCGTTGGCGACACTCACCGCGACGTCGGTGCTGCCGGGCTGGTCCCGCAGCCGGATCTGGAGGACCCGGAAGTCGTCGAGATAGTCCAGGAGGTCACGCAGGGTCTGGCGGTTGCTCTCGATCGCCGCCTGCTGGACCATCTCGTCCAGCCGCTGGTCGAGCACTACCAGCACGCCCTTGATCTCGTCGATCTGCTGCTGGAGCTTGTTCAGAGCGGCTATGATCTTCTCCTCGTCATCGCCGCCGAGGAAGTCGATCAATTCCATGACGAAGACGGCCGCTGCGATGATGCCGCCGACGGTGGGGCCGCCCAAGGCGGTGCCGGCGGCCGCGGTGGCCAGCAACTCGTCCATCTTGTCGGCGATCGTTGCCTGGATCTTCAGGCCGTCCTCGGTGAAGCTCAGATCGCTGGACATCATATCCTCCCGAACCGAACCATCCAGGCCACTTGCCGCAGCCCTTTCCACTACGCCGCAATGATGCGCGCCGCGGCGCCCGATCCCGGAGGAACCCGTCGGGTGTCCCGCGCTCACGTACAGAGCTTGTTCTGGCTGTAGATGCCCGTCCGAGGCCGCTATTCCAGAACGTCACTCGATCTTCTAGCGATATGCGGAACAATTACAGTGATGCACATCACGGGAGACTGGCATGTACATCCGGCGGCGAACGGCCGACCGTACCGGCTCAGCCATCGTGATCGTGTCGTTGGCCAGCACAGCTGCCGGCGGCAACATGTTCAGACAGAGCTTCGGAATCGAGCGCCGTCACGCATCGACCGCGCCAGCTCTGCGGCGCTCTAGGTCTGCGGCGGCATCGCTACGGTCACGGGCTGAGCTTGGCCACGCCGCTCCTCCGGCGCGGCGCGGCCGCCGCCATCGCAAGCTTAGCTACGGCTTGCCCCGGCGGGCGATTTGGATGGATTCCCCTGCCTCTAACCGGCCGAGCAATTCGCTCAGGTGTGCCTTGGCATCCCCCAGCGTGACCGTGCCCATGCCATGTTCCTGACCATGTGGATGGTCACATGGCATCTCCTGGACAGGTCGTGCGATGCGGCTGCCGCAGCGGCAGCCGCCATGCTGGCGCCCGGCCTGCTACCAGCTCCCGCCCAGGCCCAGCCGCTCCAGGATCCGCTGGCGCAGCCGCACCAGCTCGGGGTCGTCGCGGTGGCGCGGGTAGGGGCGGTCGACCCGCAGCTCCTCGACGATCCGGGCCGGCCGGTCGCTGAACACGATCACCCGTGTCGCCAGGAACAGCGCTTCCTCGATGTCGTGGGTCACCATCAGCGCGGTGAAGCCGGCGCGCTGCCAGAGCGAGACCAGCTCGCCCTGCATGGTGAGCCGGGTGAGCGAATCGAGCTTGCCCAAAGGCTCGTCCAGGATCAGCAGGCGGGGGTCGTTGACCAGGGCGCGGGCCAGTGCCGCCCGCTGCGCCATGCCGCCGGAGAGCTGGTGGGGCAGGGCGCTGGCGAACCGGGCGAGGCCTACCAGCTCCAGCGCCTGGTCGACCCGGTGGCGCTGGCTCTTCAGGATGCCGCGCGCCTCCAGGCCCAGCGCCACGTTGTCCCAGACGGTGCGCCACGGGTAGAGGGTCGGGTCCTGGAACACCACGACCCGCGACGGGTCCGGCCCGGTGATCGGCGCGCCATCGGCCAGGATCCGGCCGCCGCGCGGCGGCTCCAGCCCGGCGATGAGCCGGAGCAGGGTGGACTTGCCGCAGCCCGAGGGGCCCAGCAGCGCCACGAACTCGCCGGGCTCGATGTCCAGCGCGATGTCCTGGAGCACGGGCAGCAGCTCGTCCTGCAGGACGAAGCCATGGCTCACCCGCTCGACCGACAGGGCCATCCCGGGCGGCAGCGCAGCCTGGGCCAGTGCGGCGCTCACCATTTCAGCATTCCCTTCTGCCAGGCCAGGTGCCGGTCGCGGACCTTGAACAGGAGCGTCACCAGGCTCGAGCACATCAGCGCGGTGATCAGCAGGGCGGCATACATGTTGCCATAGGCTGCCCAGCCTAGCGCCCATTGCAGGTACCAGCCCAGCCCCGCCTTCACCCCCATCATCTCGGCCACCACCAGCACGGCAAACGAGGCGGCCATGCCCATGAACAGGCCGACATAGACATGCGGCATCGCCGCCGGCACCGCGACCTTCAGCACCAGGAACCGGTTCTTCGCCCCTAGCGTGCGGGCGATGTCGTAATAGGCGGAGTTGACGCTGGCCACGCCCGACCAGGTCAGGATCGTGACCGGCACGAAGGTGGCAAGGGCGATCAGGAACACGCTGGCCGCCCAGCTCGACGGGAAGGTGAAGAACGCCACGGGCAGCCAGGCCACCGGCGGCAACGGCCCGATCAGGCGCAGCACCGGGTGCACCCAGTATCCCACCAGCCGGGACCAGCCGAGTCCGATCCCGGTGACGAAGCCGGTGATCGCACCCAGCAGGTAGCCGGTCACCAGCAGGCCGAGCGAGGCCAGCACGCATTCGACGAGGCGCGGCCAGTCGTCGATATAGACGGTGAGGAGCTCCTGCGGCGGGGCGAAGAACGGCCGGGGCAGCAGGTCGAGCTTCGCGGTCGCGATCTCCCAGACGGCCAGGCCGATGCCGAGGACCAGGAACCATGGCCCCGCCCGGCGTAGCCGTGCCAGTCCCGGCGCGCGCGGCAGGAGGCCGGCGAGCGCCAGCACCGCGGCTGCGGCCGCGGCCAGATAGGCCAGCTCCTCGGTGAACGCCCAGTCGTCGGTGGCATTCGGCCAGAGGAGGGTGACTGCGGCCGCCCCGGCCCAGGCGAGGCCCGCCAGGAGCAGGACCGGGTCGATTCGGCCCGGCGCCTGCCCCAGTTCCAGGGCCGGCAGGCCGGCACTGCTCGTCGCATGCGCCAAGTTGCTGGTTCCTTTCCTGCCTCAGACCGCGACGGGCGCGTAGATCTTGTCGGCGAACTTCTCGGGGTCGGTCCTGGGCCGCATCACGCCGACCAGCTTCAGCTCCTCGGTGTACTGGGCCAGTTCCTGGCGCAGCGCGTCGCCCGACGGCGAGTGGCTGTGGCCGTGGTAGCGGATCTGCGTTTCCAGATCCTCGATGCTCGTGTTGGGCGAGAAGGGTTGGTAGGCCTCGGCGGCGATCCGCGGGTTCTCTGCGGTGAAATGCTGGGCCTCAAGCAGCGCC
>NZ_WUJP01000013.1 GCF_009806515.1 Geminicoccus flavidas
CGGGTCAGGCGCTGGACCGCCTCGGCATTCTCGTCGAGCAGCGAGTTGCGCACGCCGATGATGCAGCAGACCCGCCGGGCATACTCGCCGCCCATGTTGGAGGCGACCTCGACGAACTGGTCGCTTTGCAGGAACTTGTAGGTGAGCGGGTCCCAGTGCGCGATCGCATCCGCCTCGCCGCGCTCGATCACGGCACCCAGGAGCTCGCCCGGGAACACCCGCCAG
>NZ_WUJP01000014.1 GCF_009806515.1 Geminicoccus flavidas
TCGACCTCGCTCTCGGGATCGATGCCCTGCTTGGCGAGCTGAATCGCGAAGAAATGCTTGGACGGGCTGGCGAGATCACTGATCGCCACCGTCTTGCCGCGCAGGTCGGCGACGCTGGCGATGCCCGTGTCCTTGCCGGCCAGCAGGCGCAGGCAGCCGGAATGGAGGCCCGCCACGATCTTGACGTCGAAGCCCTGCTCGAGGGGCTTGAGCCAGCGCAGCGCCATGCCGTGCCCGGCATCGGCCTTGCCCGTGGCGATCGTCTCGAGCAACGCCTCGGTGGAGCCGGCGAAGTTGACGAACTCGACCTGGAGCCCGTGCTTTTCGAAGATGCCGCTGGTCTGGGCAGCCGCCACCGGCGCGCCGCACACCGCTCCGGTGTTCCAGGCAAAGCGCAGCGGGATCAGGCCAGTCTCGCCGGTCGCCGCCACCGGGGTCGTGCAGATGGCGCCCTTGTCCAGGAGCGCTGCGGCCGAGCCTTCCAGCACGCCGGCCCGCGCCATTGCTGAGAACCCGCCCGCGGCCAGCGGCACCGCAGCGCCCAGTCCGGCGGCAGCCAGGAGGCCCCGGCGCGAGAGCCGGCTAGGGTCACGATTGGTCATCGAATCTCTCCTCGCTCCGGCTGGGACTGGGGCTGGTCGCCGGCGGGCGGAAGCGTGACGATCCCGCCCGGATTGTCGGTCACCGCGAAGGTGGTGAAGTACTCAATGTCCGGGTAGCTGCCGTAGCGCGCCAGGATCCCGTCCAGCCACGGCCCCTGGTAGAAGCGCCGCGCGTCCTCCAGCGTCTCCCACTGGTACACCCCGCCGGCGACCCCGCGTTCGCTCCAGATGAACTGCTTGCGGATCAGCCCCCGGGCCTCGCCGAAGCCGGCCGCGATCTTGGCGAAATGCGCCCGGCAGGCTTCCTTGCCGATCGTGGCGGGTAGCCGATAGCGGACGATGGCGGTGATCATCACGAGGTTCCTGCCGCGGACCGAGCACGTGCCGCGCGGATCCGGCGGTCCGACGGCAGGAGGAACTTGTGGCCGGGGCAGCCGCGGTACAATCAAGTTAATCTAGCGGATGGGTAAAGTATCGCTACGGACGGTTCCGGGGGCATGGACCTTGCCTCGGCCGGCAGTGATGGGAATGATGCCGCGATCGGCAGGAGGAACTGGATGCTGCGTCGGCAAATGCTGGGCGCCGTGGGCTTGGGCAGCCTGCTGCTCGCGCCGGCGGTCGGCGTCCGGGCAGCCACCGAGATCAGGTTCGCGCTCGACTGGGAGTTCCAGGGTCCCAACGTCCCCTTCCTGATCGCTGAGGTCAGGGGCTATTTCGAGGCCGAGGGCCTGGCGGTCCGCATCGACCGCGGCAGCGGCTCGGCGGACGCGGTCGCCCGGGTCGCTGCCGGCGTCTACCAGATGGGCTTTGCCGACATCAACCGCGTGATCGAGTTCAGCGCCACCCACCCGCGCCAGCTCG
>NZ_WUJP01000015.1 GCF_009806515.1 Geminicoccus flavidas
TCAAAGCGGTGATGATGATCTACGATGCCTCGCCGCTCGGGATCTACGCACTGCAGTCCAGCGGGATCAGGACGCCCGCGGACCTGGCCGGCAGGACGCTGGGCGGTCCGGCCACCGACGCCTCCTTTCGGCTGTTTCCGGCCTTCGCCACGCACGAGGGCGTCGATCCCGCCAGCGTGACGCGCATCGACATCGGCGCCGGTCGGCGCGAGGCCATGCTGCTGCAGGGCGAGGTCGACGTGATCTCGGGCTACTATTTCTCGGTCATGCTGAAGCTGGCGAGCATGGGCGTCGACCCGCGCAGCGTGGTGGTGATGCTCTACAAGGATCACGGGCTGGACTTCTACGGCAACGCGGTAATCGCCTCGGATCACTTCATCGCCGAGCATCCGGGTGCGGTGGCCGCGTTCAACCGCGCGGTCACGCGGGCCATGCACGACCTAATGGCGGACCCCTATGGAGCCATCGAGATGGTGCACGCGCGCCATCCCCAGATCGACGCCGAACGGGAAAAGCAGCGGCTGACCCTGGCGCTTGCGGTCAACATCCTGACCACGCGAGTCTGGGACGCCGGCTTCGGCGATGTCGACCCCGAGAGGCTGGCCCGCTCGATCGACCAGTTGGCGGGTGCCCTGTCCCTCGAGCAGAAGCCGACCGTGGACATGGTCTGGACCGACCGGTTCCTGCCGGAACCCAGCGCGCGCAAGCTCGGCGGCTGATCATTCGCGGCCCCGCCGCTTCCGACCAAGCCACGGGTCCCCCGTCGCCAGGACCGCTGCCTAGATCGCCATGCACTGTGCCACACTGGCAGGCGGGCTCTTTCTGCCCTGTCGGGGAAGTAACGCCATGTATGTGATCATCCGCAGGTTCCAGACCATGAAGGACGTGGACCAAGTGGCGTGGCGGGCGATGGCTGGCATGGCTCCGACCCTGAAGGAGGCGCCCGGCTTTGCCGGCTAGCACGCCTTTCGCGACGAGCGCGGCGGGGGCTCCATCACCCTGTTCGAGAGCCGGGAGGCCGCCGAGGCGGCCATGAACGGGCGCCCTACTGAATCAGGGGCAATCTGGTCGACCTGTATGACGGCCAGCCGCCCGACATGGCCAACGGCGAGGTGCTGGAGGCGATGACCGCCGGTCCCCCCTGCATTGACGCGGCCGCCCGCTGGTTCCAGCTTCCCGCCCACGCGTCGGGGAGGTTGGAACGTGTCGAGAAAGCCCAGGAAGAAGCCGGACGAGCTGCGCTCGCACCGCTGGTTCGGCGTGCAGGACCTGCGCTCCTTCGGCCATCGCTCGCGGGTCAAGCAGATGGGTCGCGACGCGGTCGACTATGCCGGCAAGCCGGTGATCGCGATCGTGAACACCTGGTCGGACATCAATCCCTGCCACTTCCATTTCAAAGAGCGGGTGCAGGACGTGAAGCGCGGGATCTGGCAGGCGGGAGGCTATCCCCTGGAGCTGCCGGCGATCTCGCTGTCCGAGCCGTTCGTGAAGCCGTCGACCATGATGTATCGCAACTTCCTGGCGATGGAGACCGAGGAGCTCCTGCGTTCGCACCCGATCGACGGCGTGGTGCTGATGGGCGGCTGCGACAAGACCACGCCCGCCCTGCTCATGGGCGCCATTTCCATGGACCTGCCCGCGATCTTCCTGCCGGCGGGGCCGATGCTGCGCGGCAACTGGGGTGGGCGGCAACTGGGCTCTGGCTCAGATGTCTGGA
>NZ_WUJP01000016.1 GCF_009806515.1 Geminicoccus flavidas
AATACTGGGCCGAGCTCAAGGCCGGCAACATCACGGAAGCCGACTGGGAGGAGATGGAGAACGGCATCGCCCGCTCGCACGGCACCTGCATGACCATGGGCACCGCGTCCACCATGACCGCGGTGGCCGAGGCCATGGGGTTCTGCCTGCCGGGTGCCTCCTCGATCCCGGCTGCCGACAGCGCCCATGTCCGGATGAGCGGTGCCTGCGGCCGGCGGATCGTAGAGATGGTCTGGGAGGACCTCACGCCGTCCGACATCGTGAGCCCGGCCGCGGTGGACGACGCGATCCGCTGCCACATGGCGATGGGCGGCTCGACCAACGCCATGATCCACCTGATCGCAATGGCCAGGCGCGCCGGCATCCCCCTGGAGCTGGACCGGTTCGACCAGCTCGCCGGCGAGGTCCCGGTGCTCGCCAACATCCGTCCGTCCGGCACGTTGCTGATGGAGGATTTTTTCTACGCAGGCGGGCTGCGTGCCCTGCTGCGCCGGCTCCTGCCGGTGCTGGACGGCGGCTCGCTGACCGTGAACGGGCTGACCCTGCGCGAGAATGTCGAAGCGGCACCCATCTGGGATGAGGACGTGATCCGGCCGCTCGACAACCCGGTGAAGAAGGAGGCGACCGCGATCCTGCGCGGCAACCTGTCGCCGTTCGGCTGCGTGATGAAGCCATCCGCGGCTGATCCGCGCCTCCTGCGCCACCGCGGCCCGGCCCTGGCCTTCGAGAATTACGACCATCTCCAGGCCGAGATCGATCGCGACGACCTGGACGTCACCCCGGACCATGTGATCGTGCTGAAGAATGCCGGGCCGATTGGTGCCCCAGGCATGCCGGAATGGGGGATGCTGCCGATCCCGCGCAAGCTCCTGCGGGAGGGTGTGCGCGACATGCTGCGGATCTCGGACGCTCGGATGAGCGGCACCTCCTATGGCGCCTGCATCCTCCATGTCTCGCCGGAAGCGGCCGTGGGCGGCACGCTGGCCCTGGTGCGCACCGGCGACCTGATCGAGGTCGACGTGGCGGCCAGGCGGCTGGAACTGCTGGTCGATGAAGCCGAGCTGGTCCGCCGCCGCCAGGACTGGAAGCCGCCCTACGTGCCGTCCCGCGGCTACTGGAACATGTTCGCCGCCCATATCCGCCAGGCGCACGAGGGCTGCGACTTCGACTTCCTGGAAGGTACTGAGCGGCTGCCGGAACCGCCCATCCACTAGAAGCCGCACCCCCGGCCGGGTGGAACCGGCCGGGGGAAGGCGTCAGCGCAGCGAGGCCTTGGCCAGCCGCCCGACCTGCCACGGCTTCTGGCTGGCCAGGCCGAACAGGGTGACCTCGGCACCTTCCGGCAGGGTGGCGAAGCGGTCCTCGCTCATCCGGAACACGACCCGGCCGGTGCCGCCGGCGCGCGCGAAGCTGCCGCCGCGCAGCGTGGCGTCGCCGACCCGCAGCAGCATACCGTTGCCCATGACCGGGAAGGGCCGGTCGGATTCGACCACCAGCTCCACCATCGGCCGGCTGCCGCCATCCTTCACCTTGCCCAGGCCCCGGCGCAGGCTGAGCGACGCCTGGGTGGCCGTGCGGGCCGCCTTGGCGCGCGCTACCGTCATCGCCCGAGGCTCGACCGCGGCGATCGTGGCCGAGGCCTGCGGCGTCAGCGCCTGGGCGGCGGCCACCGTCGGCGCGCGCTTGGGCTTCATGCCCCAGGGGAACTGGGCCTGGGTCTTGGAGAGCCGGATGTCCGCCAGGTAGACGGTGCCCTTCGGCATCTGGTCGCCGAACGAGAACTCGATCGCCTTGAGCTTGGTCCGGTCGATGTTCTTGAACGCTATCGCCGGGATGCGCAGTGAGCTCAGCACCGGGTGGCGCACATAGTAGTAGCCCTCGTAGTCGACGCCGGCCGGGGAGTATATCCGGGCGAACGGCTCGATCGGCACTTTGACGGAGCGCTTGCCGTTCGCGTCCACCAGCACGATGTCGCCTTTCAGCGGCACGCCGTCCTCGACCGGCGGCAGCTCGTAGCAGTCCGGCTCGCTCAGCGTGCCGCCGCAGCCCATGGTCATGCGGATCTCGACGCTGGACCAGCCGGTCATGTCGATCGAGCTGCCGCTCTTGGCGAGCGCCACCAGCAGGCTGGAACGCCTGTTCGCCGAGGCACCCTGCCACGCGAAGGCCAGGCCCTGCTTCTCGTGGTCGGGAATGGTGATGGCAGCCGCCTTGCCCCGCACCAGCTTGTGCGCGACCCCGGCCTTGCTCTTGAGCGAGCTCTGGGCGAAGTCCTCGACCAGCCAGCTCCAGGCGCGGTCGGGCGAAGAGGAATAGGCCCGGTCCAGCTCGGTGAGGTCCCGGAACGGTGCTGCCGGATACCAGCTGCTGTCCAGCAGCCGGGCAAACACCTTGTCGGCATGCCGGCCCACGGTCGAGCGGAAGAAGGCGAGCACCGGGTGGAACGCGGTCTGGCGCTGCGCCGAGGATCCGCCGCTCATGTCGAACAGCGGCTTATGGCCGACGCAGCCGGTCGCGTCCGATTCCTGCCACTCGCTGTTGTAGTAGTTGTGGTTGGCGCCCCATACGGCGAACGTCGCCTTGAACGACCTGCGCGCCTCCGTGCGCTTGGCCATCGCCCGCTCGAAGAACCGCAGCCCCTGCAGGTCGGACACGTCGCCGTCGCACATCGGCAGCAGCACGGCGAACGGGGTGCCGAGCGGTGCCGGCTGGGATTCCTGGGCATCGGTCGGCGCGATCGCGAACAGGCCCTTGACCAGAGTGTTCGCCGGCAGGCGCTTGGCCCAGGGCTCGCTCTTGTCCAGGAGCAGTTCGTGCGCTGCGACGATGCCGTCGCCGCCGCGCGAATGGCCGAGCATGCCGATATTGGCGAAGTCCAGCCGGCCGCGCAGGTCGATCCCCACCGACTTCGGCGTCCCGCCGGCCCGGTGCCAGGTCGCGAGCTGCTGGAGGTGACGCAGGATCAGCCGGCCGCGCCGCAGGATCAGGGAAGGGTCGTCGAACGTGTCCGGGGCGGCATTGACCCCACGATTCGCGTTGATCGACACGACCACGTAGCCCCAGCTCGCCAGGCGATCGGCCAGGTAGTGGTAGCCCATGTGGCTGGGGACCTGGATGTAGCCCTTCGGGCACTTGCCGTCATAGGTGTAGGTTGTGTCGTCATCGACCCGGATCTTGAGCTCCTTGTCGTAGCGGCCACAGGTCGCGTGGTTGCCGTGCAGGAAGACTAGCAGCGGGCGCGGCTCGCTCACTGGCGCGTTCTTCGGATACCAGACCGCCGCCGCGATCTGGGTCTCCAGCTCATCGGAAAGCTCCCGGTCGAGCTTGGGAGCCAGCGCATAGCTGCCGAGCCCCACCGCGTAGGAGCCACGCTTGGTCGGATCCGGTGCGGTCGCGGCCCGGGCCAGCGACACGCTGCTCAAGGCGATGGCGAGCAACAGGAACCATCGCATCATTCTGACGGCCACGGCCGTTTCCCCCGAGCGGACTGCGCGTTGCCGGCTCAGGCTATACGCAGCGGATAGGCGTGCAACGCGGCAGCTGATCGCTGGTCAGGATGATCATGTCAAACAGGACTTGCCGCTAACGGCATGAACTTACGGGAGGGTTGCCGGAAATGTTCCCCCTGTCGCCTTGCAGGAAGATTACCCGGGCGGCCATCTTCGGGCGGCGTCGAGATCGTCCAGTACGAGCTGGCTGCGCACGTAGCTGGTAGCCGCATCCCGGAGCGGCTGGAAGTCCCAGCTCGTCCACGCACCGCGGCGCATGGCAGTATCCACGAGGCGGCGGCGCCGCTGGCTGGCGATCACCTCGTCGCGTAGTCCCGCCGCGTCGAACCGCCGGGCGAGTTCATCCCGCAGCGCCTGGACGCGGGCCGCCTGGGCCGGCTCGGCTGCCAGGTTGCGGCGCTCGTGCGGGTCGGCTGCCAGGTCATAGAGCTGGTCCGGGTCCGGCGCCGACGCGACATATTTCCACTGGCCGCGCCGGAGCATGAACAAGGGCGCGATTGCCCCTTCGCCGAGATACACGCCCAGCGCCTCGTCATGGCCGCCCGTGCCCGTCAAGTGCGGCAAGAGCGAGCGGCCATCCAGCGGCAGCGCCGGATCGAGCTTGCCGCCCGCCAGCTCCACCAGGGTCGGTAGGACGTCCACCAGCGACACCGCTGCGGGAACCCGGCGGGGACCGAACAGGAACGGCGCGTGGATGAGGAGAGGCAGCCGGGCTGAGGGCTCGAACCAGCTCATCTTGTACCATAGGCCCCGCTCGCCCAGCAGGTCGCCATGGTCGGAAGTGAACAGCAGCACGGTTCGCTCCAGTCGCCCGGTCTCGGCGAGCGCTGCCAGGATCCGGCCGAGCTGGCGGTCGACATAGGAGATCGAGGCGTAATAGCTGCGCCGCGCCCGCCGGATCATGGCGTCAGTGATCTCGAACTCGTCCATCGCCGAGACATGGCGCAGCCGTGCCGAGTGCGGATCGAGCGGCACGTCCGAGCCTCGGGTCGCCGGCAGGTCGACCGCGTCCTCCGGATAGAGCTCCACATATTCCGGCCGCTGCACGTAGGGGTCGTGCGGGTGGGTGAGCGACACCATCATGAACAGCGGCCGTTCGTCGCTGTCGCGTGCCACGTCGAACAGCTCGCGCTCGGCCGCGAACACCACTTCCTCGTCATAGTCGAGCTGGTTGGTGCGGAACGCGACCCCGGCGTCCCGCACGTTGATCATGTTGTGGTACCAGGACGGGCGGCGCTCGGGATGCTCCCAGTCCGGGGTCCAGCCATAGTCGGACGGGTAGATGTCAGTGGTCAGCCGCCGCTCGAAGCCGTGCAGCTGGTCCGGGCCGCAGAAATGAGTCTTGCCGGACAGCACCGTCCGATAGCCCAGCAGTCGGAGATGATGCGCGAGCGTCGGCAGGTCGCCCGGAAAATCCGCGGCATTGTCATAGGCACCGATCC
>NZ_WUJP01000017.1 GCF_009806515.1 Geminicoccus flavidas
GCGAGGGCAGGGCGCCGGTGAGCATGGAGAAGCGCGAGGGCGAGCAGAGCGGCGCATTGCAGTAGTTGGCGTCGAACACCACGCCGGTCTCGGCCAGGCGCTCGAGCACCGGCGCCTGCACGAGCGGGTGCCCGTGGAACGGGAGCCACTGGGCGGCGAGCTGATCGACCTGGAACAGCAGGATGTCGGGGCGCATCGTCCGGCTCACCAGATGGCAGGGGAGCCAGGGATGGCACAGAGGCCGGCCACATGGGAACAGCCGCGCTGCGGGCCGCCGGCGGGCCCGGCGATCAGCTCGCGGCGCGCTCCTCCGACTGCATCTGCAGGCGCAGGTCGTCGATCACGCTGTCCAGCATGAACATGACCCGGGCTTCGCCATAGTCGTAGAAGACGTCGTTCGGGTCGGTGGAGACTTGGCGGCGGAGCCGGTCGGCGGCCAGCCGCAGCACGGTCTCGATGCAGTCGAGCGACTTGTGGCGCGCGGAGATCAACTGATTCTCGCATTCCTCGATCTGCTGGTCCAGGCGCTCCATGTCGCGCTCCAGCTCGGCGAGCCCGGTCTGCTGCTCGGCGGTGGACAGCTCGGAGATCATCGTCTCGATCTCGCGCGCCGACATGCCGGCGAGCTTCAGTGGCTCGACGGTCCAGTCGGGAAGAATGCCACGCATCCGCTCCTGCCGCTCGCAAAGCTGCTCCCGCTGCCGGTGAAGCTCGTTGATGCGGCGGACGAGGAGCATGTTGTTCACGATCACGGTCATCTGAGCCACCCCTTCGCGGGTCAGTGGTGCAAGAACAATTCTATGGGTTGTCTTCATGTATCTTGGTTAAGCGGGTGTCAACAAACGGAAGTTCTGAATAAATATTGCCAGACACTCGCAAAATTTCCCTCAAATTTTAGCGATATGCCCCGCGAAGGAGGCTCCTTCGACCGATAGGTTCGCGGAAACCGCGCCAGCACGAGGTTCGTCGACACGGGGTGAGAGTTTGTTCGCCTACTGCGCGAGGCCCGTTCGTATCTCGCTGCGCCGGGCCGCGCCGCGCGACGAATCGAGGCTGGACGCGCAGGGAAAGGGCCACGTATTTTTCATATCCGGGGACCAGTTTTGTTGCGATGATGCCACAGAAAGAAACGCCACCCACGTCGATCCTGCCGCCAAATCCCATGCATCTGCCCAGGCAGCCGCTCGGTGCCCGCATCCGCAACTGGCTGCTGGCCGGGATGATCGTCACAGCACCACTGCTGATCACGGCGTACGTGGTCTGGCAGGTCGTCGATTTCTTCGACGGCTGGATGAACTCCATCCTGCCGGCGCGCTGGAATCCCGAGACCTACCTGCCGTTCAGCTTGCCGGGCGTGGGCCTGCTCATGGCGATGGCGATCCTGGTGCTGATCGGCTGGTCCACGGCCGGCCTGATCGGGCGCACCGTCGTGCGCTGGAGTGAGCTGCTGTTGGCGCGGATGCCGGTGATCC
>NZ_WUJP01000018.1 GCF_009806515.1 Geminicoccus flavidas
GCTCGATCTACGCGACGCTGAAGCAGCTGTTCGAGACGCTGTTCGCCCAGCAGGCCAAGGCGTTCCGTGACGTCGTCATGGTCGAGTTCCCGACGGCCGGCCAATGGTCGGTGGGATTCATGACCGGCGAGGCGCCGGATGCGGTGGGCGACCAGGTCGAGGGGCCGCATGTCTCGGTCTTCGTCCCGCTCACCCCGAACCCGACCTCCGGCTTCATCATCTTCGTGCCACGCAGCCGGATCCGGGTGCTCGACATCACGGTGGACGAGGCGTTCAAGATGATCCTGTCGTTCGGCATCGTCGGCGGTAATCGGGGCGGCCTGCCCCAGCCGTCAGCCTCCGTCGAGCAGCCCAAGGGCATCCGTGCGCCGGAACAGGTGTAGGAGCAGCCGGAGCGCCGTGCCGCGGGGCTGGCGCAGGCCCGGATCGTCGGCCAGAGCCCGGCGTGCGGCGGCCGCCGCCATTGGGATCAGCTCGGCATGGCGCTGCAGGTCGGCCAGGCGCAGGACCGGCACCCCACTCTGCCGCTCGCCCAGGATCTCGCCCGGCCCGCGCAGCCGCAGGTCCTCCTCGGCCAGCGCGAAGCCATCATTGGTGCGCCGCAGCGCATTCAGCCGGGCACTCGCGGTAGCGGAGAGCGGCGGGCGCCAGAGTAGGATGCAGGCCGACGCAATCCGGCCGCGGCCCACCCGGCCGCGGAGCTGGTGGAGCTGGGCCAGACCGAAGCGCTCGGCCGCCTCGATCACGATCAGGCTGGCCTCGGGCACGTCCACCCCGACCTCGATCACGGTGGTCGCCACCAGGAGCGAGGTCCGGCCATCGGCGAACGCGCGCATCGCCTCGTCCTTGGCGGCATCCTTCAGCCGGCCATGGACCACGCCCACCGCATCGCCGAACTGCCGGCGCAGGTCCTCGACCCTGGCCTCCACCGCCGCCTGGTCCTCGCGCAGGCTGACCTCCACCAGCGGGCAGACCCAGTAGACCCGCTCACCTCGCTCCAGGCGCCGGCGCACCGCGTCATGGACCTCGGCGATGCGCTCCGCCGAGACGGCCGCGGTCGCGATCGGCTGGCGGCCGGGCGGGCGCTCGGCGAGCACACTGGTGGCGATGTCACCATAGGCGCTCATCGCTGCGGTCCGTGGGATCGGGGTAGCGGTCATCAGCAGCAGGTCGACGGCGGCACCCTTGGCGCGCAGGGTCAGCCGCTGGCGCACGCCGAAGCGGTGCTGCTCGTCGATCACGGCCAGCGCCAGGTCGGCGAACGCGGCATCCTCCTGGAGCAGCGCGTGGGTCCCGACCACCAGGGCCGGCTCCCCGGCCTGGAGCCGTCGGATGATCGCCTGCCGCTCCTTGCCCTTGATCCTGGCCGCCAGCAGCAGGGGCTCCAGGCCCAAGGGTGCGAGCAGCCGCGCCAGCCCCCGGGCATGCTGGGCCGCCAGCACATCGGTCGGCGCCATCAGCGCCGCCTGGTGGCCGGCCTCCACCGCCGCCAGCATGGCGATCAGCGCCACCAGCGTCTTCCCGGCGCCGACGTCGCCCTGGAGCAGGCGCAGCATGGGCTGGGGCTGGGCCATGTCGGCCAGGATCTCGCCGATCGCCCGTTCCTGGTCGCCGGTGAGCGGGAAGGGCAGACTCGCGAGCAGGCCGGCCCGCAGCCGGCCGTCGCCCCGGACCGTCCGGCCCGGTGCCGCCTCGCGGCTGCGCCGGGCGATTTGCAGGCCGAGCTGCCCAGCCAGCAGCTCGTCCATCGCCAGGCGAGCCTCGGCCTTGGCATCCGGGCCAGCATGGATCTGGCGGACCGCGTCGGCAAAGCTCGGCCAGCCCGCCGCCCGCACCAGTTCCGGCTCCTGCCACTCCGGCAGCTCGGCCAGCTTGCCGAGGGCGCGGCGCACCAGGCCGCGGATGGTGCCCTGATGCAGCCCCTCGCTCGTAGGGTAGACCGCGAGCGGCCGGCCGGCCTCGTCCGACCGGAGGCTGTCCGGGTGCGCCATCTGCCAGCGCTCGCCAAAGCGCTGCACCCGGCCCTGGATCAGCACCTCCTGGCCCATCGGGAAGCGCTGCTCGACCATCCTCTGGACATTGCCGAAGAACACGAGCTCGATCTCGCCGACCGTACCGGCCGCGGCTACCCGGAAGGGCCGGTGGCCCGCAGGTGCCGGATGGTGGGCCAGGATCCGCACGGCCAGGGTACGCACGGTGCCCTCGTCCACCGGCTCCAGCCGCTCCGCCGGCGCAGTGTCCAGGAACGAGGCCGGGCGATGGGTGAGCAGGTCCAGCACCGCCGGGTCGGCCAGCCCCAGGAGCTTGGCCAGCCGCCGCTCCAGGGCCGGTCCCACACCCTGCAGGCCGCGCAGCGGCGCGAACAGCGGCAGAAGCGGGGCTGGCCGCTCGTGCGCCGGCAGCACCACGGCGCGCGCACCGTCCTTGGAACCGTCCATCATCTCCGCTAGACCGCTCGCCTCCGACCCGTTGCCGGCCCCGTTCCCCTGGGCTCCGTCCCCCTGGGGCATCGTCCGAAGGCATGCGCATGACCGAGACGACCGAAGATCGCAAGAAGCGCCTCTTCTACCAGAGCCATCATCGCGGCCAGGTCGAGAACGACATCCTGCTGGGCCGCTTCGCGCGCCGCCATCTCGACAGCTTCGACGACCAGGCGCTGGACGCGCTGGAGCGCCTGCTGGGCGAGGCGGACGTCGACATCTGGGCCTGGGTCACCGACATGCAGCCTTTGCCCGCCCGGCACGACAACGAGGTCTTCGCGCTCCTGCGCGCGGAGGCCAACAGGAAAGCCTGACCTCGATGAGCAGCGCCACCGTGGCCGAAGCAGCGGCACCGTCCGCCACCAAGCCGCGCCGGCTTCTTCTGGCCCGCGCCGCACTCGGGCTGGACGCCCTGCATCTGGCGCGCCGGATCGCCAAGACTGGCACCTCCACGGTGTTCGTTGCCCGCGACGCCGAGCGTGCCGCACAGTTCGCCGCCCAGTTCCGCTTCTTCGCCCCGGCCGTCCCGGTCCTGCCGTTCCCGGCCTGGGACTGCCTGCCCTATGACCGGATCTCGCCCAATGCGGGGATCATGGCGATCAGGCTGGCGACCCTGGCGGCACTGGGCGAGAAGGCCTCGTCGCGGCTCGTGCTGACCACGGTGAACGCGCTGACCCAGCGGGTGCCGGCGCCGGAAGTGGTGCAGGGCGGACGGATGGTCGCCAGGCGTGGTGCCAGGATCAAGCGTGACGACCTGGTGGCGCATCTGGAAGGCAACGGCTTTCGGCGCAGTGGCACGGTGGTCGAGGCCGGCGAGTATGCCGTGCGCGGCGGCCTCCTCGACCTTTGGCCGACCGGTGCGCCCGAGCCCCTGCGCCTGGATTTCTTTGGCCCGGTCCTGGAAACGATCCGCGGCTTCGACCCGCTCACCCAGCGCACCACCAGCAAGCATGAGCAGGTCGCGCTGCAGGCGGTGAGCGAGGTGACCCTTTCCCCGGAGACGGTGGAGCGGTTCAAGACCGCCTACCTCCAGCGCTTCGGCGCGGTGACCGACGATCCGCTGCTGGAGGCGGTGGCGGCGGGGCGGCATTTTCCGGGCATGGAGCACTGGCTGCCCTTGTTCCACGACCGGCTGGTGACGCTGTTCGACCATCTGGGGCAGGGCTGGGCGGTCGCCTTCGACCACCATGCCGAGGAGGCGATCGCCGCGCGCCAGGCGCTGATTGGCGAGCACTACCAGGCGCGGCTGGAACCGGCACCCAAGGGCACCAGCTTCGGCACGACGGTCTATCGAGCGCTGCCGCCGGAACTGCTCTACCTGGACGAGAGCAGCCTGCGCCGCCGGCTGGATGCGGTCCAGACGATCGCGTTCACCCCCGCACCGCCACCGCTCACCAAGCCTGACGGGATCGACCTCGTGGTCGACCTCGGTGCGAAGCCCGCACGCGACTTCACCCAGGAGCGGCAGAACCGCGAGATCAACCTGTTCCAGGCGATCGCCGACCATGTCCGCGACCTGACCAAGCAGGGCAAGGACCCGATCCTGGCGACCCACAGCGAAGGCTCGGCCGACCGGCTGCGGACCGTGCTGGGCGACCATGGCCTGCCGGGCCTGCCGGTGGTGCCGGACTTGGCCAGCGCCAACGCCCAGCCCGGGGCCAAGCTCGCCGTCCTGCCGATCGACCGGGGCTTTGTCACCAGCGACATCGTGGTGCTGGGTGAGGTCGACCTGCTGGGCGACCGGATGCAGCGGCAGTCGGCCCGGCGCAAGCGGGCGGACAAGTTCATCCAGGACCTCTCGGTGCTGGGCGAGGGCGACTATGTCGTCCATGCCGAGCACGGCATCGGCCGCTTCGAGGGGCTGGTGACCCTGGAGGTGGGCGGTGCCCCGCACGACTGCCTGCGCGTGGTCTATGCCGGCGGCGACAAGCTGTTCATTCCGGTCGAGAACCTGGAGATCCTGTCCCGCTACGGCCATGCCGACCAGGAGGCCCAGCTCGACAAGCTGGGCGGGGCCGGCTGGCAGGCGCGGAAGGCCAAGGTCAAGCAGCGGGTGCGCGAGATGGCGCAGGAGCTGCTGGCACTCGCCGCCCAGCGCGCTCTGCGCAAGGGCCAGCCGCTGGAAACGCCGGCCGGCCTCTACGACGAGTTCGTGGCGCGCTTCCCGTTCGAGGAGACCGAGGACCAGCTCAACGCCATCGAGGCGGTGCTCACCGACATGGCGAGCGGCCAGCCGATGGACCGGCTGATCTGCGGCGATGTCGGCTTCGGCAAGACCGAGGTGGCGCTGCGCGCGGCCTTCGTCGCCGCGGCCGCCGGCCGGCAGGTGGCGGTGCTCGCACCCACCACCCTACTGGCCCGCCAGCACTACCGGGTATTCGCCGAGCGGTTCGGCGACCTGCCGATCCGGGTCGAGCAGCTCTCGCGCTTCGTGCCGGCCAAAGCCCAGAAGCAGATCAAGGCGGAGCTGGCCGAGGGCCGGATCGACATCGCGATCGGGACCCACGCGCTGCTGGCCAAGGACGTACAGTTCCAGAACCTGGGCCTGGTCGTGATCGACGAGGAGCAGCATTTCGGCGTGGTGCACAAGGAGCGGATGAAGCAGCTCCGGGCCGAGGTCCATGTGCTGACCATGACCGCGACGCCGATCCCGCGCACCTTGCAGATGGCGCTGGGCGGCATGAAAGACATGAGCGTGATCGCTACGCCGCCGGTCGACCGGCTGGCGGTGCGCAGCTTCGTGATGCCGACCGATCCCGTGGTGATCCGCGAAGCCCTCATGCGCGAGCATTATCGCGGCGGGCAGAGCTTCTATGTCTGCCCCAGGATCGCCGACCAGACCAAGCTCGCCGAGGACCTGCGCAAGCTGGTGCCGGAGCTCAAGGTCGGGATCGCCAACGGCCGGATGGCGCCCAGGGAACTGGAAGCCGTGATGGGTCAGTTCTACGACCACCAGATCGACATCCTGCTGGCGACCAACATCGTCGAGAGCGGGCTGGACATCCCGTCGGCCAACACGCTGATCGTCCATCGCGCCGACCTGTTCGGCCTCTCGCAGCTCTACCAGCTCCGCGGCCGGGTCGGTCGGTCCAAGCTGCGCGGCTACGCCTATTTCACCACGCCCGATAAGCAGCTCGCCGAGACCGCCGAGCGGCGCCTGAGCGTGATCCAGTCGCTGGAAGGGCTGGGGGCAGGCTTCCAGCTCGCCAGCCACGACCTGGATATCCGCGGTGCCGGCAACCTGCTCGGCGGCGAGCAGTCTGGGCATGTCAAGGAGGTCGGCTTCGAGCTCTACAACTCGATGCTGGAGGAGGCGATCGCCGCGGCGCGCGCCGGTGCCAAGGGCGAGGAGGAGCAGGTCGATTGGACCCCGCAGATCACGGTGGATGCCGCAGCACTCATGCCCGAGAGCTGGATCGGCGACGTCGACCTGCGGCTGGCCATGTACCGGCGGCTCGCCTCGCTCACCGAGCGCGAGGAGATCGACAGCTTCGCCGCGGAGCTGGTTGATCGGTTCGGCAAGCTGCCGCCGGAGACCGAGAACCTGCTCTCGATCATCACGATCAAGCAGCTCTGCAAGAAGGCCAACGTGGCCAAGCTGGACGCGGGCCCCAAGGGCATCGTGCTCAGCCTGCACCAGAACCGCTTCCCGCAGCCGGACCGGCTGATCGGGCTGATCGCGGAGAGCAAGGGCAGGATGAAAGTCCGGCCGGACCACAAGATCCTCTATCTCCAGGACACGAAGAGTCCGGCGGAGCGGTTGAAGGCGGCCAACCGGCTCATGGAGCAACTGGCACGGCTGGCGGCCTGAGTGTTCCCGGCAACGCTGTCTGAAGTGGAGCTGGCAATAGTTCTGCCACCCTTCCGGAAGCAGCCCACTCGACGACGCTATCCGTCTTGACACACCGGGCGGACTGATCTCCTTGCCGCAGCAAGATCGGCTCATGTGACCGGCATGCCCGGAAAACGCGGAACAGTTCCGTAGCAGAGCCAGGGCACCGGGCGGGGAGGCTGTTGGCGGTGGGCGTCCAGTTTGCTGCCGGTGGGTGCCGGCATCCCGACGCCATGCGCCCGAAGTCGGTGCGGATGGGCATGCTGAACCGGGGCGGCCGGCATGGCCGGTGAGGCTGCAGCGGAGCGGCCGGGCGGCCGCTGGAGCCGCTGGCTCTGGCGGCTGGGCCTCCTGCTCCTGCTGGGCTACATCGCCTGGATCCTCACACCCTATCTGCGCTCGGTGATCGTCCGGGATGCCGCGGTCACCGCAAGGATCCATGTTGCCACTGCGCCGCTGCGCGGCACGATCCACGATCTGGCGGTCAGCATCGGCGAGCGGGCGGGGGCGGACCGGCTGATCGCGACGATCCGCAACCCGGTGGCCGACCGCAGTGCGCTCGCCCAGGCGGAGGCGCGGGTGGCGGTCGCCGAGGCGAACGTCGCGGACCTGCAGGCGGAGCTGGACGAGCTCAGGCGGCTCGACGCGGAGCTGCAGGACCGCTTCACCCGGCACGCGGAATTGTTCACCCGGGACCTGGAGAGCATCGTCGAAGGTGCCAGAGCCGAGCTCACGCTGATCGGCCAGCGCCTGGCGCTGGTCCGCAGCATGACCGAGCGCAAGGAGGCGCTCGGCCGGACCGGCACCGCCTCGCAGAGCGCCATCGACGAGGCGAGGCTGCAGCTCCTGGAGCTGGAACTGCTGCAGGCCGAGCAGGAAACCGTGGTGGCACGGGCCGAACTGCGCCTGCGCGCGATCGCCGACGGCATGCCGCTGCTTGAGAACGGCAACGATCCGGACTGGGGCCTGCGCAGCCGCACGACGCTGCGGCTGGAGCTGGCCCGGCTGGCCGGCGGCCTCGCGGATGCCACGGCCTCGCTGGCGGAGGCGCGGGCGGTGGCGGCGGCAGCAAGGGAGACGTTCGACCAGGTCAGCACCGGCACCGTGACCGCACCGCCAGGCGCCATGATCTGGAGCGTGGTCACCGGGTCCGGCACCACGGTGGAGGTGGGCGCGCCGGTGGCGAAATGGCTGGACTGCAGCGTCCTGCTGATCGACGTGCCGGTGAGCGACGTGGAGGCGGCACTGCTGCGCCCATCCATGCCGGCCGAGGTGATCCTGGAAGGCGAGCGGCGAGTGCGCCACGCCCGGGTGCTGCTCACAAGGGGGGCGGCGGCCACCATCGGCGAGGCCGACCTGGCGGCGATCGCCAAGGGGCGGGGTTCGGGCATCGGCCAAGCGATCCTGACCCTGGAACAGACCGAGGCGGACACCGCCGCCTGTCCGGTCGGCCAGGCGGCCCATGTCGACTTTCCCGAGATCGGCCTGATCGACATCCTGCGCGCCCGGCTGGGCATCTGAGGGCCAGGATGGTCGCGCGCGCCATCGGCCCCCAAGAGCGCCAGCGGGAGCGCTCCATCCTGTTCGGACTCAGCCTGGACCTGGCCATCGGCGTCCCGGTCCTGCTCGCCGGCATCGTGGGCGGCTCGCTCACCAGCCTGGCCGAGGCGGTGCGCGGCCTGCTGATGATCGCGATCGAGGCCTATTCGCTCGTGGTGCTCCGCCGCATCCATCGCGGCCAGCTCGTCGATTTCGAGTTCGGCGTGGGCAAGCTCGAGCAGATGTGCAACCTCATCATCGCCGCGGCCATGGTCGGCGGCGCGCTCTGGATCGCGCAGGGTGCGGTGGCGCTGATGATCGAGGGCCAGAGCCACGCCTCGCCGTTCGGCCTGGCGATGGCGGCCTGCATCGGCGCAGTGAACAGCTTCCTCAATTTCCTGGCCTGGACCAGGGTCCACGAGGCGGCGAAGGGCACCCGCTCGGTGATCATGCAGGCGCAGCTTCGGGCGCGCCTCGCCAAGCTGGTCTCGTCCCTGTTCGTCCAGATCACGCTGACGATCTCGGCGGTGGCGAGCGACCCGGTCATCGTCGCCTGCTCGGACGTGACCGGCGCCCTGTTCGTGTCCGGCTTCATCCTGGTGATTGCGGCGCGGATGTTCCGAGCGGGCGTGGCCGACATGCTCGACCGCGCGGTCGACG